>JANYEU010000386.1 GCA_025362915.1 Chitinophagaceae bacterium
GCAGATCTTGCCGAGGCACTCATCAAGATTATAGAACAGTTGGAAAGTGGCAACACTCACTACGGTATCTATCATTATAGTAATAATGGCATTATATCCTGGATTGTTTTTGGATTATTTTTTACCGCCAACTCTTCTCCCTCGCATTTGGTAAGTCCATAATAGTTTAATGGATCGGTAGCCTGATTAGGCAAGTACGGCGATGTGCCATTGCCATCAAAAACATAGTCGGTAGAAATGGTGATGAGGGTGCAATCAATTTTTGCACACTCCGCCGCAATAACACCTACGCTGGTAGCATTTATGGCACGGGTAAGTTCCTTTTCAGTTTCGGCCTTATCCACCAAGGTATAGGCTCCACAATTAATAAAATACTGCGGCTTGTGTTGCTTAAAAAAGTAAGGAATGGATTCTGGACTGGATAAATCCATCTCATCCTTGTCTATGAAAAGAAAATCAAATTGAAAGTTATTCAATACTTTTAATTGGGATAATTCCCAACCTAACTGACCGTTCTTTCCAGTGATAACTACTAAAGGCTTGTACATATTTTTAATTTAAAATGTTGATTATTTGTTAACCGAATTACCGCTGGCAGCTAACAGGTTGTTTAAGCGCCATTATGGGTAAACGGTAATTCGGTTAACGGTTAACGAAAAACTACAGGCTCCAATACTGCCGACTAATTATCCTGCCCCTATAAATACCTTTTATATCTGCTATCAAGGCATCTTTTTTAGTGATGGAGGCAAAGTAAGCATTATCCAAGTCAATGTAAGGTTTGTGGGGAACTATGATTATGATGGCATCATAATTTGTGGCAATGGCATCTATTAATGGGAAGCCATATTCGGCTTTCAGGGCATCAGAATTTGCTAAAGCATCCGTAACATCTACATTTAGGTGATACCCTTTTAATGCTTTTACCACATCCGCCACTTTGCTGTTGCGTATGTCAGATACGTTTTCTTTAAAGGTTGCACCCATCACCAACACCTTGGCAGCCTTTACATCAGAACTATATTTAATGATATGTTGGATGATTTTCTGCGCCACATAGCTGCCCATACTATCGTTAATATACCTGCCAGCAGCAATTATCTTTGAAGCATAACCCAATTTGGCAGCTTTGTAAGTAAGGTAATATGGGTCAACACCAATGCAATGCCCACCTACCAAGCCTGGGGAAAACTTGAGGAAGTTCCATTTGGTACCCGCAGCTTCCAGTACCTCATACGTATTGATACCCATCTTATCGAAGATGATGGATAACTCATTCATGAGGGCAATGTTTAAATCCCTTTGGGAGTTTTCTATAATCTTGGCGGCTTCTGCCACTTTGATGCTAGAAGCCTTGTGTATGCCTGCCTTTACAACCAAGGAATAGATATTGCATATTTCTTCCAAGGCTTCCTTATCGCAACCGGCAACCACTTTTATTATATTTTCGAGGGTATGTACCTTATCACCCGGATTAATTCTTTCGGGCGAATAACCCAGTTTAAAGTCAATACCCATCTTCAGACCACTAATCTTTTCTATGGTGGGCAAACAATCCTCTTCTGTACAACCGGGATAGACAGTGGATTCGAAAACAATATAATCTCCCTGTTTAATTACTTTACCAAGCGTCTCGGAAGCCTTTTTCAATGCCCTTAAATCGGGTATGTTGTGACCATCAATGGCTGTAGGAACTGCAACGATATAAAAAGATGCCTTTTTTAAATCTTCCAATGAGGAAGTGAAATGAATATCACAATCTTTAAAGGAATCAGCATCCAATTCATTACTGGGGTCGATGGATTGTTGCATCAAAGCAATCCTACTTTGGTTAATATCAAAGCCAATCACGGATAAATGACGCGCAAAAGAAAGGGCTATGGGTAATCCCACATAGCCCAATCCAATTATCGCAATTTTTGTTTCCTTATTTTTAAGTGACTCGTAAAGCATCAACTATTTATTACTGACAAACTCTTTTGGCATCTTATTCCACTCCGTAGCAGGTAGGGATTTGAAGTATTCATACGTTTTCTTCAAACCTTCAGCACGATCTACAGTAGGTGACCAACCCAATATTTCCTGTGCCTTGGTAATATCAGGTTTACGTTGCTTAGGATCATCTTTAGGTAAGTCCTTATAAACAATTTTCACAGAAGAACCTGTTAACTTTAATACTTCTTCAGCAAAATCTTTTAGAGAGATTTCATTCGGGTTGCCAATATTTACCGGATAAGCATAATTACTTAATAACAAGCGATAGATACCTTCAACCAAATCATCTACATAGCAAAAACTACGTGTCTGGCTACCATCACCAAAAACAGTCATGTCTTCACCACGCAATGCCTGACCGATGAAGGCTGGTAACGCCCTACCGTCATTCAACCGCATCTTGGGACCATAAGTATTGAATATCCGGACAATTCTTATTTCCAGTCCATGGAAAGTATGGTAAGCCATAGTGATGGCTTCCTGAAAACGTTTTGCTTCGTCATATACACCACGTGGACCTATTGGATTTACATTACCCCAATATTCTTCCGTTTGAGGATGCACCAATGGATCTCCATAAACCTCACTTGTAGAAGCAATAAGCATCCTTGCACCCTTCGCTTTTGCAAGCCCAAGGCAATTATGCGTACCCAGAGAACCCACTTTAAGTGTCTGGATAGGTATCTTTAAATAATCGATAGGACTGGCTGGAGAAGCAAAGTGAAGGATATAATCTATATTACCCGGAACATGAATGAACTTAGATACATCATGATTATAAAACTCGAATTGTGCCAGAGGGAAAAGATGTTCAATGTTCATCAAATCGCCCGTAATCAAATTATCCATCCCTATCACATGATAGCCTTCCTTTATAAATCTATCACACAAATGTGAACCTAGAAAACCTGCCGCACCAGTTATTAATACTCGTTTCATAATTATTTTTTAAAATAGAACATTTTGAATGATGAGAGTTGGTTACTAGTTTCAGATTAAACCAGTAACTTGTAACCTGAAACTCCTTTATGGTCTACCAATGCTTACGTAATGATAGCCAGATTCTCTTATTTGATCAGCATCAAAAAGGTTACGGCCATCAAACATTACCTTGGCATTTAGCAATTGTTCCATAAAATCAAAATCAGGATTTCTAAACTCCGACCATTCAGTAGCTATGATTAATGCATCAGCTTTGCTCAATACGCTGTATTGGCTCTTTCCATAAGTAATCTTATCGCCAACAACACCCCTTACATTTTCAATTGCTTCTGGATCAAATGCAGCGACCGTTGCACCTGCTTCTAACAAGGCATCTATCAGATATAATGCTGGAGCTTCACGGATATCATCGGTATTTGGTTTAAAGGCAAGACCCCATAAGGCAAAATGCTTGCCCTTCAAATCATTATTGAAGTATGCCTTAATCTTCGGAATCAGGTGTAGTTTCTGCTTTTCATTTACATCTTCTACAGCTTTTAATATCTGAAAGTCATAACCAACCTCTTCAGAAGACTTTATCAGTGCCTGTACATCTTTAGGGAAACAGCTTCCTCCGTAACCTATTCCTGGGAAAAGGAATCGTTTGCCAATCCTATCATCACTACCAATACCACGTCTAACCATATCTACATCAGCACCCAAACGTTCGCACAATTGGGCCACTTCATTCATAAAAGAAATCTTTGTTGCAAGGAATGAGTTAGCCGCATACTTGGTAAGTTCTGCACTCTTTTCATCCATGAATATAACAGGATTACCTTGACGGACATAAGGCGCATATAACTCGCCCATTACTTTTTTTGCCCTTTCAGAACCGGCACCAATAACAACCCTATCCGGTTTCATGAAATCGTCAACGGCAACACCCTCACGCAAAAATTCAGGGTTACTCACTACATCAAACTCTCCTGAATAGTTTGCGGCTATTGCAGCATGAACTTTTGCAGCGGTGCCTACCGGCACTGTACTTTTATCTACTATTACCTTATAATCAGTCAGTATTTTACCCAAATGATCTGCAACACCCAATACATACTTTAAGTCTGCACTTCCATCGGCACCAGGAGGAGTAGGTAATGCCAAGAAAATTATAGCTGCATCTTGTATGCCTTCTTCTAAACTGGTTGTAAATTTTAGTCTTCCTTCATTGAGGTTACGCAAGAAAATCTTTTCTAGTCCAGGTTCATAGATGGTAATCTCCCCTTTAGAAAGTTTATCAACTTTTCTTTGATCAATATCAATGCAACAAACTTTGTTTCCTGTTTCTGCAAAACAAGTTCCTGATACTAATCCAACGTAACCAGTTCCTACAACTGCAATTTTCATAATTAGTTTATTTTTTGAAGTTTAATAATCCCGTAGTGATGTATTCTAATTGTTCAATTTCTAATTCTGTATGGATAGGTAATGATATAACCCTTTCAGTCAGCCAATCTGTAATGGGTAAATCAACAGCATTTAGACCAAATCCTTCAAACATTTTTTGTTTATGCCCAGGTACCGGATAATAAATCATATTAGGTATTCCTTTACCTGTTAGATAGCTACTCAATTCATCCCTGTTAACCCCATTTAATAATAATGTATATTGATGGTAAACGTGGGTGGTATAAGGTGCAACATAAGGGGTGGTTATCCAATCTATCCCTGCAAAAGCATTGTTATAAAATGCCGCTGCCGATTGACGTGCTGCATTATAATTATCCAATTGCTTAAGTTTTACATTCAATATTGCTGCTTGAATTGCATCCAATCTTGAATTACAGCCAACCAACTCATGTAGGTAGCGCACTTTCTGACCGTGATTGGCTGTCATCTTCAATCTCTCTGCCAATGCATCATCATTGGTAAAGATGGCACCACCATCACCATATGCGCCTAAGTTTTTGCTAGGGTAAAAAGAAGTACATCCCACGTGCCCAATGCTACCGGTTTTCTTCGCTGTACCATCACTAAAAGTATAATCGCTGCCAATTGCCTGTGCATTATCTTCTATTACAAATAGGTTATACTCCTTTGCAATAGCCATTATCTCTTCCATTGGTGCAGCATGACCATATAGGTGAACAGGAACAATCGCTTTTGTTTTTGGGGTGATTGCTTTTCTGATTGCCTCT
>JANYEU010000408.1 GCA_025362915.1 Chitinophagaceae bacterium
GTTCGGGGCGCGTCTGCGAATGGGAAAAAGAGCGTAAGCCCGTTCCTACCGAGATTGAAGCACAGCTTCAGGCCCTCCTCGGCCTGCGCCGCGCCCACTAGTCAGTTATTGCCGCGTTGTGACACTCTTAACAGCGCGGCAGACTCTCTTCCTTATCAGAGACAAGGATAATCCGATGACTAATTCTATAACCAACCCTGACGAGCTACTCACCCCGCAGGAAGCAGCAGATCGCAAGAGCGTAACCTTGCAGGCGATTTATAAAGCCATTGAGCGCGGCGATCTGCCGTTTTCCCGTATCCATAATAAGTCAAGCTGTATGGGCATATCATCGCTTTAACCATAGTTATAGGGATATTCAAGATGAGCTTGCCTTTAGAGGCATTAAAGTAAGCCACGAAACCATTCGTAAATGGTGCATTAAGTTTGCCAACCATTTTCGTGATGTGATCAAGAAAAGAGAAAGAAAACCTTCTGATAAATGGCATTTGGATGAAATGTTTATCAAAGTTAATGGAGTTCCATTCATCTTATGGCGTGCAGTAGATTCTAATGGGTATGAACTAGATATCTTTCTTCAAAAACGCCGTAATAAGCAAGCTGCCATAAGGTTCATAAGTCGCTTGTTAAACAGTTATCCAATACCAAGAATTATTGTTACAGACAAGTTGAAGAGCTATAGGAAGCCCATAAAAATGATGTGTCGTCAAACTGAGCATAGATCGCACAAAGGACTAAATAACCGAGTAGAGAATGCCCATCAACCTACACGCCGCAAGGAAAAGTGCTTAATCAAGTTTAAGTCACCCCAAGGTGTACAGCAGACCTTATCCTTAATGGGAAAGGTGCGTAATATATTTGCTGTTGATGTTGGGCGTTATAGGGGTTCAATAACGGAATCCTCGAAAGTATGTAGTAGCGTCTGGAGATCCGCAGTATAGAAGGCGTTCAGAGGAGGTGCATTTTTAAGAAGGTTACTTTCTGGACGTAAAAAATGGCAGATTGCCTCGGGTTTTATTTTGCTCTAAAAAAATATTTGGGGGGGCACAGGAAGGGGTTGATTATCCAGGGGATAGTCAGTTGTTTTCACGGGGTATTTAACGGAAATTGTCAAAATGCCCGGTACTTTGCATTTTGGCCAAGTAAACTACGGATTACAGAGGAAGGTTTTTCTTGGCTTTTAGTGGGTTATGACAGATGTAAAAGAGGTAATTTTAGGACATAAGTTGTTGGAAAAAAAGAAAATTAATGAAAATTTTTAGATATCTTTTTAAAAACAACAACTTAAGCTTGTTTTTTAAAATGTGCTTGCAAGTTTTAAATTGTCACAGTGTCTATTCAACTTTGACCGCGGTGATCATCAATTTAATATCAACTATTGCCTTCAGCAATAGCAGGAAGGAACAATAAAATCAATCCCCTCCTTCAAATTTTTCTGCATTTTTAAAAACTAAATTAGCAATCATTACCTCAATATTTATCTCTTCTGCCGTAGAAAACTCATATCGACCATTCATATTGAGATGTCGCCAAGCGACAGAAGAGCGTTTCTTAAGGAACTCTAAAATTGCCGTATCTCCTAATTTCTCATGATCTTCATAAATTCTGGATAAAATAAAGGTATTATAATAAATGATGATATTGGCAATGAGCCGACAGCATTCATTAGCAATCTGCAGCTCCAATTCCGTTGTTCCTCTAAGCTTGGAACCATTAATGCTCATTATCTTGCCGCTCAATTGATGGTAGGCTTCTCCCCGATTTAAAGCCGTGCGTATACAGCGCCTTAAAAGGGGATCGTCAATAAACCTGAGGACGTGTATGCTCATCAAAATTTTATCAAGTTCCCGCAAGGCCCTTAGCGTTTTATTATTACGGGTATAGGAACTCAACTTCCTTACAACCACGCTTTGTGTCGTTCCTTTGAGAAGAAGGGAGGCAAAAATGCGCTTAATGTTATCTTCTTCTTCTAAAATTAATTTGGTATCGATTTTCCCTTGTGGAACAATCAGGGATCCCTCATAAAGAGCGGAATCCCCAAAGGAATAAATAGTGGTGGATTTCTTGCTGATGTTCTTAATGTAGGGGACAAATTTCTTCCCAATCAGGTGCAACAATATAAAGTTAACGCGGTTGATGCTATGGGTGTCGCCTGACGCATAATCCGGGTCGATATCACAGGTATTGTTAAAGATTATATCAAAGAGGTAATGGCTCTCGTGTTCGTTCGCGCCTATGATTTTAGTATTAACACATACGTGATTGGCAATCATAGAATAGGACACAAGCCCCGAACATAACCCGAAATATTTTGTTGAAAAACGGGCCATTATATTTTTTCGGCGGGTTGTAACTTTTT
>JANYEU010000464.1 GCA_025362915.1 Chitinophagaceae bacterium
GCTATAAAAAGGTATTCACGTCTATTCTCTCAAATTTTACTCATTGATAAACAAATAATTTACCAGCTACATGCAACTGGATTTAACCATTCGCAGCTAATGTATATTATTCTATAAAAGTATAACCTCATGTATTACGAAGCAACAAAAGACAACTACCTAATCAGTACCAACCTTGCCTTGATAGACATTGCCGGGGTACACCAATATTTAAGCGAAGAGTCTTATTGGGCAAAAGGAATTACATCGGCCACAGTAGAAAAATCTATTGCCCATTCTCTTTGTTTTGGCATGTATGAAGAAGGTAAACTGATTGGCTTTGCCCGATTGGTAACCGATTATACCGCTTTCTCCTACCTGTGCGATGTGTTTATTTTACCTACTTATCAAGGAAAAGGTTTGGGAAAATGGTTGATGCAAACCATACACAGCCACCCCGAATTGCAAGGCCTGCGTAGGTGGATGCTTGCCACAAGAGATGCACATGGTTTATATGCCCAGTTTGGCTGGACACCACTTGATGATGCGTTTACAAAACGTTTTATGCAGCTGCACAACCCCAATGTTTATACCCAATAAAAAAGCCCCAAACTGTAGGTAAGGGGCTTTTGCAAATGTTTTTGTATGGGTTACAAACCAATGGGGAGGCTTGCTTTTACATCATCCCAAAGCATTATCAGGTTGGCACCCGGTTTGGCATCTTCAAAATACATGGTAAATGCTTCAATTACCTTGTCGTTTTTACTAACAGGAATATCAGTGCGCAAAACGTCTTTTTTGGCATCGTATCCATAACTGCCCCAAGTATAATTGTCTTTACTCAAAATAATCGTCCATTTGGTGGCAGTTGGTATGCAATAAAGCGTGTATTTGCCTTGTGCAATAGCAGTTCCGGCAATGGTAACGGGTTTAAAGAATTCAATTTCTGTGGCTTCGTTGGCACCTAACCGCCAGTTTTCATTGTATTTAACCAAGCCTCCAAAAATCTCTCTACCTTTTTTCAGCGGTCTGCAATAAATAACCCTTGCCATCGGATCTTCTTTTGTTTTGCCATTTATTTTAGACAAAGGATAATTGGGTGGCCAATAACTCATTTCCATCGGACTTTTGGCTAATTCCGTAGGGTTGGGCTGCGCAAAACAGGCAGTGATAAAACATAAACACGCAAGGGAAAAGATAAATTGTTTCATTGTCATACTTTTTTATTGATTACAAATTATGGTGCAATTGGTTTTGCAAATATTCAAAAGAATATTCTTTTAGCTCAAGAAAAAAAATTTGATACAACTGTTTGATGGGTTCGTAATGTTCTTGCCAAAGATTGAAACAATCTTCGGAAGAAGTAAGATAAGCGGCACGGCGGACAATGCTGGCAAAACTTTTTTCTATACCCCAATCAAACTGATAGTTATAGAGCCAGTTGTTTTCCTTCATATAGGGAAATGCTTTTTGAAACTTTTCCGGAAATAATTCTTGGTGACTATCGAGTATCTGATAGGTATTTTCAGCAAAAACGGATAAGGCATTTGAAGTAGGAAAACAGTTAACGTCTAAGGCTAAATAATGATCGAAAACAATATCTATAAAAGCTCCTGAGTAAGCACCTACCGCCGATTTTAAGTATTGTTTAGCTTGCTTGGTGGCAGGATGATTATCTGTGAAAGTATCAATAGCCCGATGCAATTGTATTCCTTTTTGAATGGATAATGGATAAGCGTACTGCTTTTTTCCTTTGATATAATCGCTGATGATATTGCCCACCACTATCTCTGGTTGCTCAAAAGAAAGGTATGCGTGGGCTAAGTAATTCATCGGATAAAGATAGGTAAGCACACCTAATATCTTCTATTCATGAAGGAAACATTACGAAAAAGGAGTTTTTGCCACTATTGCCCTAACAAGTGTGTTTCGTATGTCAATAAAAATTGAACTACCAATTGTCGCATGAGCAATAGCTACATATCCTAAACCGACAGCCTTGTTTAATCCTGGTATTTGTGTTCCGCTTGTTACTTTGCCAATAACATTTCCTTCAGCATCTTTTATTAGGTAATCATGGCGAGGGATGCCCCTTTCTATCATCTCAAAACCAACTAGTTTTTTAGTTACGCCCTTTTTCTTTTGCTGTTCTAGAAAAGGGCTGTTTGTGAAATCTTTTGTGAACTTGGTTATCCATCCCAATCCAGCTTCCAATGGGGAGGTGGTGTCATCAATATCATTTCCGTAAAGGCAATAACCCATTTCCAATCGTAAGGTATCTCTAGCCCCAAGACCAATGGGTTTTATATTCAGTGCCATCAATTTATCCCAGATAATGTTTGCGGCATTGTCACTATCCTCAAAATAAATCTCTACGCCGCCCGCCCCAGTATATCCTGTAGCACTAACCAATACATTATCCACCCCAGCAAATGCCCCTTTTACAAAAGTGTAATATTTAAGATTGGATATATCCATGGAAGTCAGTGGTTGCAATAGTTTGCAGGCATTAGGGCCTTGTATGGCAAGCAAACAGGTTTTGGGACTGATATTGTGCATTTCAACATTGTTGGTGTTGAAACTACTTAACCAATTCCAGTCTTTCTCTATGTTGCTGGCATTCACCACCAACATATAAACCTTGTTTGCGTCTACGCAATAAACAATAATGTCATCTACAATGCCACCGTCTTTATTGGGTAAACAACTGTATTGCGCTTGACCATTTGTAAGTTTTGATGCATCATTACTGGTTACCCGTTGAATTAAGTCCAAGGCGTTGTCTCCTTTCAAAATAAATTCTCCCATGTGGCTTACATCAAACACGCCAACATTATTGCGAACTACGGCATGTTCATCATTGATGCCGGTATAGCTTATGGGCATATTGTAGCCTGCAAAAGGAGCCATCTTTGCGCCGAGGGCAATATGTTTTTCCGTAAAAGGGGTATTGATTGCCATAAATAACTTATTGAATAAATGAAAAGAATTGCAAATGTAAAAGAGACATCTACTAAAATTTATTTTGTTTTCAATACATCTTGGTAAGTATTATTTTAAGGTTTTAGATTCTGGCATCCCTCACCTAACGATGGGTGTTTTATTTAATATTTGTTAAAATGTCACCTAAATTTTGAGTTCAGATTTCAATGTTTATAGAAATTACAAGTTTTATTCATTTTCTCCTATATTCGCATCTTAAAATAGGTTTTTATAACAAGGATACATTTTCAAACAAGTGCCATGCAAATAACATCACGTTTAACAAATTTTGTTTTAACCTTAACCACAATAGTAGGTTTGTACTCTTGCGGCCCCAAGGCAGAAAAGTCTGCCGTAACGGGAATGACATACGGCGATAAAAAGTTGGGTGGATTCTCTGTGGCTAAACCAAAAGATACCAAGGTTGCACCTGGTCTTGTGTTTATTCAAGGTGGTACTTTCACAATGGGTGCTACAGAAGAAGATGTACTACAAGAGTGGAATAATATAGCAAGAAGGGTTACTGTAAACTCTTTCTTTATTGATAAGACTGAGGTGGCTAACGTACACTATCGTGAATATTTATATTGGTTAGAACACATGTTCACTGATACGCCAAAATATAATGCCCTTTTAAACGGTGCACGTCCCGACACTTTGGTTTGGAGAAAATCACTTTCTTATAACGAACCTTATGTAGAGTATTATTTCCGTCACCCTTCTTACAATTATTATCCTGTAGTTGGTGTTAGTTGGAAACAGGCTTATGATTTTTGTCAATGGCGTACAGATATAGTAAATGAGTATGAACTTAAGAAGCTTAATTACATTGACAACAAACAAACCAGTAAAAGTATGTTTGGTCAAAATGATAACCACTTTGTAACCAAAAGTTACTTGATGGGTGAATATCAAGCAAAACCGGGTACTAAAACCAAGTCTAGTTCTAATCCGTTGAAAGATGAGAACGGAAAACCAAGAAATCCTCGTTTTGAAGATGGTGTTATGTTTGCTGACTATCGCCTTCCATCTGAAGCAGAGTGGGAATATGCAGCTTATGGTTATATAGTTGAAAATCCACAAAGGAAACCTTCAAAGAATCAACGTGGTGAAGAAAATATTCAAAACAAGCAAATATATTCTTGGAAGGATGATGGCTTCTCCAGCTTACGTAATACAAAACCTGGTGGTTATCAAGGTGCAATGCTTGCAAACTTCAAACGTGGTAACGGTGACTACATGGGCGTTGCTGGTGGTTTGAATGATAATGCGGCAATTACTGCCGAAGTTGAATCTTATATGCCTAATGGATACGGATTGTACAATATGAGTGGAAATGTGAGTGAGTGGGTTGCTGATGTTTACAGACCATTAACCAGCATTGAAGCTGATGACTTTAACCCATTGCGCGGTAACGTATTTAAAAAAGTAGATATGAGCGGTGGTGCTGGTAATCTTAGAGATAGTCTTGGTAGAATCAAGATGGTTCTTGAATCTGATTCTGCCTTGAAAGACAGAAGAAACTACCAAAAAGCTTATGCTATTGATTATATGGATGGTGATAGTACAAGCCAAGTTAATTATGGATATGGTGTAACCACATTGGTTTCTGATAAATCTCGTGTTGTTAAGGGTGGTAGTTGGAATGATGGCCCTTATTGGTTAGCTCCTGGTAGCAGAAGATTTTTGGAAGAAGAACAGAGTAGTAGTACTATCGGTTTCCGTTGTGCCATGACTCACTATGGTGCTTCTGAAAATTTGAAAGCAAGTACAAAAACTGGTAATATCTTCCCTCAAAGAAAACAAAGAAGATAATACAACTTTGAAAATATTTAAAAAAGTCACTTAATTTATTAAGTGACTTTTTTATTTTTATGATATTTACCAAACAATAATTTATAATGGAAATAGCTAATCAGATTAAGGAACTTTATAAACTTTTCTTACAATATCCCACTGTTCAAACTGATACTCGCAAGCTACAAAAGGGAGACATTTTCTTTGCTCTTTCTGGACCTAATTTCAACGGTAGTGACTTTGCAATTATGGCACTTGAAATGGGAGCATCTCATGCCATTATTGATAAAGATATAGACACTATTAGCGAGAAGATTATAAAAGTGCCAGATACTTTACTAGCACTTCAACAGTTGGCTAAGTACCATCGGCAACAACTCAATATTCCTGTTTTGGCTATCACTGGAAGTAATGGAAAAACAACTACCAAAGAACTTGTCAGTAATGTTCTTGCTACCACTTTAATTACCTACACTACCCAAGGGAATTTGAATAATCATATTGGTGTACCATTAACATTATTAAGTATTAAACCTGATGCGGAAATTGCAGTGATAGAAATGGGAGCCAACCATCAACAAGAAATTGCCGGATACTGTGAATATACACTTCCTACCCATGCGCTTATTACTAATTGCGGCAAGGCACATCTGGAAGGCTTTGGTGGTGTGGAAGGAGTAAGAAAAGGAAAAGGAGAGTTGTACGATTTTATTAGGGAGAATGGAGGTACGGTCTTCATAGATTGGGATTATGAGTATTTACAGTCTATTAGTGCCGGAATAAAAGATTTAGTAAAATACGGTACTGTTGAAGGTGATATTATAGGAAATATTATTGCCAGTAATCCTTTTCTCCAAGTCAGTATTAAAAATGAACAAGGATTGTCTTCTATTTCTACTCAACTAGTAGGTGATTACAACCTTCCAAATGTATTGTGTGCCGTAGCTGTAGGAAAGTATTTTAAAGTGTCCAATGATAAGATCAAATATGCCATAGAAAATTATACTCCTACAAATAGTCGCTCTCAAATGATTGAAAAAGATACAAATTCAATCATTCTAGATGCCTATAATGCCAACCCTACTAGCATGAAAGCAGCTATAGAAAACTTCGCAAAGTTGGAAGCTGAAAATAAGATAATTTTTATTGGTGGCATGATGGAACTAGGCGATGAAAGCCTTGCCGAACATGAATCTATCATCAATCTAATCAAGAAATATACTTGGGATAAAGTAATATTGGTGGGAGGGGATTTTTATAAAGTAAATCATCCTTTTATGTATTTCAATTCTTCAAGCGAGGCAAAGGAATGGTTTACTAATCAACACTTCACTAACACCCACTTTTTAATAAAGGGTTCTAGAAGTATGCAGATGGAGAAAATTATCCAGTAGCCTTGCCTTAATGTAAAAGTGGTTGCAAAAAATCTTATGGTTACCTTGCCGCCGTTCTCAGAAAATTATTTATATGGCGCTCTCCACAAATACCCCTTCTTACCTCGTTAGTTTATTACAAAACAAATGTCCCCGCTGCCGGCAAGGGGATTTATTTGTTAGTAAGGCGGCTTACAATCTTAAGAACGGTGAAAACGTAAAAATGAACGACCGTTGCCCCGTTTGTAACCAACAAACCGAAATAGAAGTAGGGTTTTATTATGGCACCAGCTATGTAAGCTATGCACTCACCGTAGCATTTTCTGGGCTTTCGTTTGCACTTTGGTTTTTTACCATTGGTTTTAATCTGGAAGATAACCGCATCTTCTGGTGGCTTGGTCTTAATGCATTTGTTTTATTGCTTATGCAACCCTTATTTATGCGCATCAGTAGAAGCATGTGGATTAGCTGGTTTGTAGATTATGATTCCGAATGGCAACAACACCAACCCAAAGATTCTGAACGTATTGTGCAGGAACACATGAATAATTGGTAACAGCTACTTATGTAGTACCTCTTTCAACACATTCATTAGTGTGGTGTTGATACTTTCAAAGTTTGCATATCCTTTTGCAATCAAATAAAACTTACTCTCGCCCGTTTGCAATAGCACACAAGGGAAGCCTGTAACCTGCAACTGTTTACACAACTGAAACTCATAATGGGCTTTCTCCTTATACTCCTCGCTTGCAAGCTTTAAATAGAAGGCTTCCTCATTTATCCCGTACTTTTCTGCCAAGTGCCTGTACGCTTCATCATCCGTCAAATCCCGGCCTTCAAAATGTAGGGAATATTGCAAATCGGCAGCAAACGATACTTGTTTTTCAGGATAATATTCCTTCAGGATGCACAAGGCTATTGCTGGTTTCTCACTGTTTGGATACCAATCACTCTCCTCCGGGTTGTTGATATGCCATAAATAATCTTCCCCAAATTGCACACCCGTATATTCCTCCACGGTCTTATAGGCATTCTGAATAAAGCTGGCAGTAGCACCAATATGAACAGGTTTTTCGGGCAAAACCATACCTCCGCTCAGTACTTCTATTGGCAAAAACTTGCTATACTCAGCATCTATTTGCTTTATCACGTTGCTAAAACCATAGCACCAACCGCAAAAAGCATCATAACAATAAAACAAGACTGGATCAAACATTTGGCAAATGTGGCACTTTTTGGGTAAGATACCTATCCCATTCAGTAATTTCTCTTCGGGAAAATATGGTGATGTCTAGATGGGGAATTAGTTTTTGAATTATTCTCCATCCATTCTCTTTGTCCATATCATTGGATGTCGGCTTGTGTGAAATACTGCAAATACATTCACTGTGTCATTTTCGGTTATTATAAAATGGACTAAAAAAGGGAACTTCTTAATCAGCATACAACGCACATTCAAGTATCTAACACTGTATGCTTCTGGATTAACTTTAAGGGAATTGATTTGAGACCGAACTTGTTTTCCAAAGCGTATTCCCAAACCTGTTGATTGTATTTCGTACTATTTTATTGAAGATTCAATGTCGGATAGTGCATCTATGTCAATCAGTATTTTCCTTTGGTTCATTTTATCCTAAGGATTTAGAAACAGCATCCCAATTCAATAGTCTTTCTGGGTGTCTTCTGCCTTTTTCCATCCTGTCTTGCACTAATTTTTGGTGTTCTTCAAATACAGGCATATTATCATCCCATAATGCTTCCGTCAATAATTGCTTTTCGGAAGTAGATAGTGTTTTCACTATGGCTACCAATTCTGGAAAACTAATTTGTGTATTTGTTGAACTATTATTCATTGCAAAATTTTCTATTTAGGTTAAAGATAAGAGGTTTTATTACAATTTCTCATAAGTTGATATCCGTTCAACTCCCTGATTGAATACGATAGTGAGAGAGGCATGAACTAGCACCCCTATTTTCGAAAATAGTGTACTATTGGGGCATTAATGGGCTAGATGGTATTTATCTTAGCGAAGCCACAAGTGACACACTTGCGGTAGCAGCGAGTCCGAATTACAGACTGATTTGACTTGCGGCAGCGGGTGCTTCTGGTTCACCTGTACCACAAGTGTCTGATTCGCCAGTATAAAATGGTCCAGGAAAATTAAACGGATGTTTTACCCCCCAGTATGAATTGCCCAAAAAGTTATTGTGCTTTGAATACCGCTTTCTAAATGGAAAA
>JANYEU010000008.1 GCA_025362915.1 Chitinophagaceae bacterium
TGTCCTAATATGGAAGTATATGGATTTTCAATGGCATTCAGCAAACGCATCATTGCCTTCTCTTCGGTCATCTTTAAATTGGAATGAACGGAGGCAATAACCACATCGAACTTGCTTAGTATATCATTATCATAATCAAGACTGCCATCATTTAATATGTCACTTTCTATACTCTTAAATATCTTAAAGGGTGCAAATGCTGCATTCAGTTCATCAATCTGTTCATGCTGTGCCAATACCCTTTCTACAGATAGGCCTTGTGCATAGAAGGCAGTTTTGGAGTGATCGCTGATAACAAGGTATTCGTATCCTTTGTTAATGGCAGCCTTTGCCATTTCATCCAGCGTATTATTTCCATCGCTCCATTTACTATGGCTATGGATAATTCCTTTTATATCTTTTGATTGAATAAGCGTAGGTAACTTATCTTCTTTCGCTTGCTGAATAACAGCTATAACCTCTCTTAGGTAAGGTGGTATATAGGCAATCTTATTGGCAGAAAAGATTTCTTCTTCGGATGTGTAAGCTATGCTTTCATCCAACCCAATAGTTCTTTTCCAAGCATCCATGAACTCGTCAGAACAACTGGTAGCAAACAACTTCGACTGAATGGCAGTAGGCTTTACAGAATAAAACCCAAGCGTAACATTCTCCTGACCAACAACTGATGCATAATTATCTGCATCATCCACCAGCTTATATCCGTGTCCAGTAAAAAAAGAAACAATGGCATCCTTTGGTGTGGTAGTAACCCAATCCAATTTATCTATTACCTCCATCTGTCTTCTAAACTGACCGGTAATGTAAAACTGTGGGTTATTGAAAAAGGTTTTTAGCTTTGCCTCTACATTAATGGCAAAGTGTTCAATCTGTTGGTATAGATAACTTCCTTGCGAACCCAGATAAAACAATATGGATTCCTTTATGCTTAGCTGTGTCTTCTCGCCAAAACCTTTGTAGAGTGTCAATCTGTTTTCTTCGCAGGCATAAAGTAGTTCCCCAAGCGTTTCAACACCCAATTCTTTCCAGATGGTAGAAATCTTTTTAGGGCCAATACCTTTTATGCTAAGCATCTCCAATATGCCGGAAGGAGTATTAGCAATGTATTCATTTAATAGGACAAGCTTCCCAGTTTCCAGTTGTTCTACTATCTTCTTTCCAATGGCATCGCCAATTCCCCTTATACCGAATATCTTGTCTCGTGGTATCTCGGCTAATTGTTCAGGAAGTTTCTCAATAGCAAAGGCAGCCATAGCATACGATTTGGTCTTAAAGCTATTCTCCCCGTGTATATCCATCAACTTACCCAATAGCGAGAAGTTTTCTGCAATGGCATCATTAGTCATAATAAACTGATTGAAGGGCAAACATAAATTATGATTGAATGATTTTAATGATATACCACTGATTAAATGATTTTAATGATAAAAATGATTAGTACATAAATTCTTTTATAGAAACTAATCATGCTATTCCTGCTATGGGATTATAGTTCAATCATCAATTCTTTAATCATTCCAATCATTTAATCAGTAATAAAAAAGCCCCGATAAGTTTCGAGGCGTGAATGATATAAACAAGAATAGCGGCAAACTAATTTGCCGCTATTCAATATTGTAAATTGAGAAGCTTATTCAGCCACTGCCACTTCTTCAGCAATTACTACTACTGGAGCAACAGAAACAATAGTCTTATCTTCTCTTGTTCTTTTAAATTGAACCAATCCGTCTGTAAGGGCAAATAAAGTAAAGTCTTTACCAACACCTACATTTTTACCAGGATGGAATTTTGTACCTCTCTGACGGATAATGATATTACCGTTGATGGCAGGTTGACCACCAAATATTTTGACGCCTAGACGTTTACTGTTCGAATCCCGGCCGTTTTTTACCGAGCCTTCACCTTTCTTGTGTGCCATCTTATAAAGATTTGTATTTTAATAATCTATTTTTCTACCTACGTAATCAAAAGCTGCAATTAAGCAATGCTTTCAATCTTAATACGGGTGTAATGTGTACGGTGACCGTGTTTCTTACGGAAACCTTTCCTACGTTTCATTTTAAACGCAATAACCTTATCACCTTGCACAAGATCCTTAACGATTTCTGCGGTAACTATTGCTGTAACATCAGCACCTACTGTAAGTACGCCGTTGTTATCAACTAATAATACTTCACTGAATTCTACCTTGTCGCCAGTATTGCCTTCAATATGTGGAACAAACAAACTATCGCCTGCCTGTACTTTAAATTGCTGTCCTGCTATTTTAACGATTGCTAACATAATAAACCGAAATTTGGTCGGCAAAAGTAAGGGTATCTTGTTGAATAATTACAAAGATTTTAAAAAAAATATCTCTTTCTTAAAAAGAGTGTAAAAGCTGCCTCCTTTACGCTCAATATAGCACTTTCTATCGCCCATTGTTAGTATATGAATTACAGGGATTATCAATACTTGCAGAGGAATAATGACAATAGAGGATTTATTATTTATCAATAAAATAAAGAGTAAAATAAATACAGAACAGATGTATTTGGAAGTAACCCTAGCTATTAACAATTAATAAGACTACTTTCAAACGATTAAATTCATTCATTAAATCTAATAAATGTCAGTAGTACTTATTGAATACTCAGGACACTTACACGCGGATTATGAACTAATAACTGAAGTGCAAGGCATTGCGACCTACCTGATGGGCAACGCTACATTTACAATTAACGCTTATCAGATGTCTTAATAGAAGAAAAATATGGATTGAAAATTAAAATATTAAATTATGAAAAAGAAGAACGCTGTACCACTTGCACCCATCATTTGTAGATTGACAAATGTGGACGAAAGGTACGATGCTAATGCTTTGATATTTTCTCTGGTGAATATATTAATTGCAAAACAACATCCTTTTGTTGTAGACTATTTTAAGTACCTGAATTATTACACCCCCGTACAATATGCCCATTTTAGCATAAGGATTTCGGAAAAAAGAAATAAGAGTGTTCAGGTAAATCAGCAGCATTTTATAATTTTTTACTCTATTTTACACTTTACCATCCAATTGTATCAATCGAAAAACATAATAGATTTTATTCAGGCTGAGTTACCAACAGAAGCATCTGAGGGAATTGAAGAAACAGGCAAGATGTTGAAAGAATATTGCGAGGATGTACTGACCGAATTAAAAAAAGAATATAAAAAAAACCATGCTTTAACGTTGGCATTTGCAAAGATTGAGGCGTATAAGATAGCAGATGATAAATATGAGGTAGTAGATAATAGATAATAGTAGATAGGAATTGTAATCCTTCCTTTCATATCTAATATCTACTATCTAAAAGAACTAATTGTATTGCGGATCGAGCGGGTAGTTTACCATCATTTGGTATTCTCCACCCAATTCTTGCAGGGCTACTTTCCAAGTGTTTTCTGGGGTAGTACTAAATAAAAGCCGCTTGCTACACTCAGAAAGTATCCAGCTTTTGCCATCTATCTCTTCTTGCAATTGTCCTTCAGCCCAGCCACTATAGCCTACAAAAAAGCGTATCTGGTGAGGTTTTAGTTCTTGGCGAAGCAATAAATTAATCACATCAACAAAGTCGCCACCCCAATAAATGCCTTTTGTTATTTCGGTGCCGCCCGTTATCAACTCCGGACATTGGTGTAGAAAATGGAGGGTATTTGTTTGTACCGGTCCACCAAAGTAAACAGGGAAGGTGTTTCCATATAAATCTTCTATCAATTCGCCCAGCACATGTTCCTGCGGTTTGTTTAGCACAAAACCAAAACTACCTTCCGGCTGGTTTTCGCAAACGAGAACAGTGGAGCGCAAAAAGTTGGGATCCTTTAAAAAAGGATCGGAAATAAGTAATGTGCCGGGACTGATAATATTTTCCATAGAAGGAAAGTACAAACTTTTTTTTACCTGACAATATTTTAATTAACAACAATGTTCACAAGACTGAAACACAGGGTACACAAAGATTTATTTCGTCTAAAAAAAGCCTATAAGCCTTAGTGTTTCCTTGTGAGAGTCCTTGTGTTCTTTGTGGTTAAACCAACTTTTCCCCGTTAAAATGTAGGTAAAGGTTTTTTTGCATATTTAATTACCTATTTCTAGTATTTATATTTGCTTCAATGAAGAAAACGCTACCCATTATTGTCATCCTTATTACCCTCTCGCTTTTGGGGCTAATTGTTTTACAGGTTTCGTGGCTAGATAATCTGCTTGTGCTCCGCAAAGGCGAACTAAACAATAAAATAAACGATGCTGGCGTTTCTGTTGCCGTTGGTTTATACCATGATATGGCTACTGCACCAAGCATAAAATTGCGTAGCAAAATAAATTTCCGCTCTTTTGGTAGCAATATGCCAATGCTTATTAACCAACCTACCGTTGATGAGAAATTCAAGGTGGAAGATGTTCATAAAAAGTTAGAACAAGCATTTAAAAAAGTAGATTTACAATACCTTAAGTTCGAGTTTGCCATTATAAATAGCACGGAAGATTTTGAAATGCACACACCCAACTTTGAGCAAGCTTATTGGGATACTGTTACTAATAAACGACTTTTTGTAGGTATTGGACCAGAAACAGCCGCCGACCTAGATGGCATCAGTGCGCCGGAACATTTAATAGTGATAGTTCCAGATTTTACCAAACAAGTGTGGGGCTCCTTACGTTGGATAATATTGGGGGCAATAGGTTTTATGTTGGTGATAGTTGCCGCCTTTTTTGTAACCCTCCGCACACTTTTAAACCAAAAGAAATTAAGTGAGATAAAGAGCGACTTTATTAATAATATGACCCATGAACTAAAGACCCCTTTGGCTACTATTTCTTTAGCAGTTGATGCCTTGAAAAATGAAAAAGTATTGAATGACAAAACCAAGCTAGCTTATTTTACAGGCATCATAAAAGACGAAAACAAACGGATGAACCGCCATGTAGAGTCTATATTGCAAGCAGCCGTACAGGAGAAGCAGGAAATGAAACTTAGCCTTACAGAAATGCATGTACATGAAATTATTAAAAAGACAATGGATAATTATGCCTTGCAGCTAGAGGAAAAGAAGGAAAAAGTGGAATTAAAACTCAATGCACAATCAGATTTATTACATGTTGATGACATTCATTTTACCAATATGTTTTCTAATTTGATAGATAATGCCATCAAGTATAGCCATGAAAATGTGTTGATTAAGGTATCCACACACAGTACATCCAACTACTTGGTTATTTCAGTTCAGGATAATGGCATTGGAATGAGTAGGGAAAGTGTGAAACATATTTTCGAGAAATTCTATCGGGCCCACACTGGAAATGTCCACAATATAAAAGGTTTTGGATTAGGAATGAGTTATGTAAAAATGGTAATTGATGCCCATAAAGGAAAAATAAAAGTGGATAGCACGCTGGGTAAAGGAACCACATTTACGGTGGAGATACCCAAGAAAATTGTGGTATAAGGCGAGGAGACTTTCCTAACCAATAAAGCCGCAATAAGTATGATTGCGGCTTTATTAATTTAGGGAAATGATGGAGTGGCAGGAACAGCATTGTGGCTTGCCATACAAAATCTTCTTTTCTTACGTGCATTAAGGACTGGTGCGGAAATCATTTTTTAATGAGATACGCACCAATCCTTATTAAATCCACAACCTTCTCAACTATATCTTTATTTTAAAAAGTTGTTTACCCTAACTCAAAAGGCATTTGTTTTAACTACATTTCTAGTCTGAAAAGAGGCAAAGTCAGCACTCTTTTACATAAAGTCAGCACTCTTTTAGTAATTCTGGGCGAGAGTAGTACCAATCCCGCCCAGACTACCCCTACTCTTGTCAGGTTTTAGTAATTCTGGGCGAGAGTAGTACCAATCCCGCCCAGACTACCTCTATTCTTGTCAGGTTTTAGTAATTCTGGGCGGGATGAGTACCATTCCCGCCCAGACTACCACTACTCTTGTCAGGTTTTGGTGAATCCGGGCAAGCGGAGTGTATATCTGGTTAGGTTTATGAAAAGAGAGCTGACTTTGATGATTAATAAGGTATAGCCGCAGCTGTTCATGCTGCCACCATTAGTTAATAAATAAAGTAGAGTGTATTTATTCTTAGCATATTATATTTACAATTGAAATGGAAACATTATGAAAAGTAAAAAAGAACTAAATGACGATTTTCATATTTAGCTGAAAGAGCTAAATTATTTTTACAGTATCTTGATAACAATAATATACAATCAATTTTCCCGTTTAGGGAAAAGGTGTGGGAAGACCTAAATAAAAGAATAAAATCAGGAAGTAACTGGAAAATAAAGATTCTAAATGATATTATTGATAATATTTTAATTGGAAGGAGTTCATTAACTATTGAGGATCGATACAAAATACTTGGCTATTTTAATGATAAATTAAATGAGGATAACAATTCTTTGATTGAGAAGAAAACCAAACTATTTAATTGGATAATTGCAAAAGGAATAATTGATTCAAACCTTATGATTAATGATGCAATTGCAATTCAAAATAGTTCAATTCTTAATTTGACTGAGGATAAAAAAAATAAATTAAAAGAGATAATTCTCTTGTCAATGCAAAAAAGGAGAGAGAAAATAATAAACAAGCTAACATCAGATAGTCAGAATGTTCATAATACAGTTCGTTGATTTTAGACGTAGCGCATCCCGAACGGCAGATAAGTATTTCCACAAATAAAAACGCCACAATCATTACAATTGCGGCGCTCTTAATTAAAGCTTGCGGAGAGTAAGAGATTCGAACTCTTGATACAGTTACCCGCATACACACTTTCCAGGCGTGCTCCTTCAACCACTCGGACAACTCTCCATTTGTTTGAGGGCGGCAAATATAAGGGCAGCATTTTTATCAATCAAAACTTAGTTTCATATCTATCACCCGCAGTTGTATGTTGGTTTCGTTGTTCCATTCGTTTATATCGAGGGTATAAACAATGTCCACAGGTTCGTTCATCTGCAACAGGCTAAACTTTTCTGCCATATTAAAGGCGATTCCGTTTATAATGGTGTCGCCTTGTTTTACCACAAACCGGATGTGTTGCTCCTTCAATAATTTGCTAAAACCCGTCTCGGTTACTTTTCGGGTAATAAAAACGGGGCGCATATTGTCGGGACCAAAGGGTTCCATCTGCCTAATGAGTTTATAAAAGCCCATGGTAATATCTAATAGCCTTATCTCGGCATCAATAATTATTTCGGGTATGAGGGCATCATCAGTAATGGTTTCAGCAACTATTTTCTCAAAAGCATTGGTAAAAGGTATCACTTGTTCAGGCAATAAAGTCATCCCTGCCGCCGCAAAATGTCCCCCATATCCTATCAGATGTTCCCGGCAAGCATGGATGGCTTCGTACAGATTAAACTTAGTTACGCTGCGGGCACTTCCTCCCACTATGCCATCATTCAGCGTCAATACAATGGTTGGTCTATAATACGTTTCTATCAATCGGCTCGCCACAATACCCACCACGCCCTTATGCCAATGCGGCTGATAAACCACTGTTGTTTTCTTATTTTTGAGCAATTCATCTCCTTCCAACAATGCCAAAGCCTCTTGGGTAATGCTGCTATCAGCTTCGCGCCTATCGGTATTGTCGCTGTGTAGTAACCCGGCAATTTCCAATGCCCTGGCTGCGTCTTGTTCTATAAATAGTTGCACCGCTTTCTTGGCATCATCCATTCGTCCGGCAGCATTAATGCGTGGAGCAATAACAAAAACAAGGTTTGTAATAAACATTTCCTTCTTTACCCCAGCAAGAATCATCAGTGCCTTTATGCCCGCACAAGGGTTTTCATTCACTTTCTTGACCCCATAATACGCCAATATCCTGTTCTCACCAGTCATGGGAACGATGTCGGCAGCAATGGCAGTAGCTACCAAATCAAGGTATTTTAGGTAGCTACTATCAGTCAATTGAAGCTTTTCTGCCAATGCCTGCATCAGTTTGAAGCCAACGCCACAACCGCAAAGTTCTTTATAGGGATAATTGCAATCTATTTGTTTGGCATTGAGAATAGCAACTGCATTGGGCAATATTTTATCGGGCAGATGATGGTCGCACACAATAAAATCTATCCCAAGCGTTTTGGCATACGCAATAAGATCGGTGCTTTTTATACCACAATCGAGCGATATGATAAGCGTGATGCCCTGCTCTTTGGCATAATCAATGCCCATTTTACTTACACCATACCCTTCCTTATATCTATGTGGAATATAATATTCTACGGCAGGATAAATATTTTGGATGAATTGAAACATAGCCGCCACACTTGTGGTACCATCCACATCATAATCGCCAAATACCAATATTTTTTCTTTGGAACTGAATGCAGTAATAATACGGTCGACTGCTTTGTGCATATCCTTCATCAACCAAGGGCTATGCAAATCGGACAATTCTGGTCTGAAATAATGTTTGGCTTTTTCAAAGCTATCAATCCCCCGCTGTGTAAGTATGGCACAGAGCGATTTATTTACTTTCAATACCTCGTGAATCGACAATGTCTTGGTTGTGTCAGTTGGTAATATGTTCCATCTCTTCTGCATTTTTCTTTTCTTAAACTAAAACGTATTTTTGTAATGTACCATTTAAAATAGTTTACTGCAAATTGGAGAGAAATTACCTTCCAAATTACTTTTATTTGCAAGGTAATTACTTTCATTTCCCTCCAAATGATTTCCATTTCCTTCCTAATCACTTTCATTTGCAGAGTAATGACTTTGATTTCTTTCCAAATGACTTTGATTTCCCTCCTAATCACTTTCATTTGTAGGGTAATGACTTTGATTTCCTTCCAAATGATTTTAATTTCTACCGAAATCAAAGTCATTACTTAGTAGCTATTTTCTAAATACTACGATATAACCTCTTTAGTATATAATTTAAGTTTGAATAATTACCTAGGTTCTCAGTATTCTCTATCAGTTGTATATCGCACCAACTCTTCCAATGCCTGCCTCACTTCGTTATCTTCAAATGTATGTAGTATGGCAAGTGCTTCATCCCTAAAAGCAACCATTTTTTGTGTGGCATAATCAATTCCACCCAATTTTACCACTTGGTCAATCGCATAAGCAACCTTTTCCTTATCTGTATTTTGGTTTTTGATGATGTAGATTATTTTCTTTTTGATGGAAGAATCACAATTATTAAGCGCATAAATTAATGGAAGGGTGAGTTTTTTCTCTTTAATGTCATTACCCGTAGGTTTCCCGATATTTTTGCTGCCGTAATCAAAAAGGTCATCTTTTATCTGAAATGCCATACCCACTTTCTCACCAAATAATCTCATTTTTTCTATTTCTTCTGGCGTCTCAAATGTGCTACTTGCACCAGCGGCACATGCAGAAGCAAGTAGAGAAGCTGTTTTTCCGTTAATAATATCATAATAAACAGCTTCGTCAAGATTTAATTTTCTAGACTTTTCTATCTGAAGAAGCTCTCCTTCACTCATCAACTTTACTGCCTCAGAAAGTATTTGTAGTATTTGATGGTCTTTGTGATTCAAGGATAGCAAAAGCCCTTTTGATAGCAGATAGTCCCCAACTAAAACCGCTATCTTGTTTTTCCATAAGGCATTAATGCTAAAGAAGCCCCTGCGTTCATCTGCCTCATCAACAACATCGTCATGAACAAGTGTGGCAGTATGTAAAAGTTCTACCAAAGAGGCTGCACGATAGCTAGATTCGGTAATTGGTCCACCCAGTTTAGCTGATAACAATACGAACATGGGTCTCAATTGCTTGCCTTTTCTTTTGACAATGTATTCCATTATCCGATCTAATAAAGCGACCCTACTTCTCACGGCTTCCCTGAAGTGTTGCTCAAACAAATCGAGCTCTTTTGATATTATTTTTCTCGCTAAATTCATATATAATGGCTGCAATATACTTGTAGAAAAATTAATTATAAATAAAATGCAGCATTTGGACTTTACCTTGTGTCTTAATTGTTCAACACATGACGCAATTTGGTACTCTCGTTTTTTTATATATTTTTGCGGTGTATCGGATTAAATCAAATATTTTTTTTCAAACTTTAAACAATCATTATGGTAAACAAAAAGTTCACACTACTAGCAGTAATGTTACTTACATTAGGAGTAGCAAGTTACGCACAACAGACAACAACTTTCGCTTGGGACTGGAAAGATTCATCAGTTGTCCCAGCAAAAAGCATGACTCAGTACGAAGAGTTTATGCAAAACAAAAATCCGTTTCCTCCTAAACCAAGAAATGCTTGGGAAGTAAGCGGCGGAATTGGCATGACCAATATTACGGGGGATTCTAGATTATCGTATGGCCTTGGAGGAAGTTTGACTTTGAGAAAAGCTCTGGGCAATGTTCTTTCCTACAGACTAGGATATTTTGGGGCATATACTCCAAATGGTAAAGGTTCAGTTGGCACTCAGCCTACTCCAGATTTCAGAAATGTTTCTCACAATGTAGCTATAGAATTAGTAGCTTCTTTGAACACTTTCAGTGGTTATAGAGGGGATCCAATTTCTAATATATATGCATTTGCTGGTGTTGGTTACATGCTAAGTGGCACTCAGATTAAAGGAGCTGATGGTGTATGGCATTACACATATCCTCCTAATAAATACACAATTGCAAAATTTGATCATCAACGTCTGTTTTCAACATTTAGTTTCGGTCTTGGGTATGCTTATAAAATTAATAAAAAATTCAACTTGGGTATAGAAGAACGCTTTGTAACTCCTGTTGAAAAAGTTAACTATGTAAGCGGTCGTGATTTAGGTACAGGTACTAAAAATTTCTACTACAATACATACATCAAATTTAACTACAACTTATTTAACTAATACTGTTGTTCCCAGTATATAAAAAAACAAGATTCATTAACATTTAATTACAGCAAAATGACAAATAAAAAATTATTACTAATGCTTGGATTGGTTGTATTCGCATCAATCGGTTCATTCGCACAGAAGTCTAAAAATACGGTTGAGCCACTATGGTGGATTAATCCAAATGATTATGTTTACAGTGAGTTAAATGCTCCTAAGCACATGAAGCTGCCAAAAGTGGTTCTTCCAGATGCAGATGGTGATGGCATACCTGATCAATTTGATTTGGAGCCAAACACCCCGGCTGGTGTTCCAGTTGATGCACATGGTCGTGCTTTGGATACTGATGGCGATGGCGTTCCTGATTACAAGGATAAAGAGTTGTTAACTCCTCAAAAATGCTTCCCAGTAAATGCTGATGGTGTTGGTGTTTGTCCTGAATCTCAGTGCTGCACTGATTTAAAGAAAAAGCTTCAAGATGCAATTGATAACGGAACAATTGGTAGCGGTAAGAAAGATTGTAGTATTACATCTTTACCTTCAATCGTTTTCAAATCTGGTTCTAAGTTGACAAAAGATGCTGAAACTATTCTTGCATCAGCTGCAACTCAATTAAAGGCTAACCCTACTTGTAAGGTAAAGGTTATTGGTTATGGTGCTGCTAGTAAAGCCGCTCAACAACTTAGCTACGATAAGGTAAGTACTGTTATCAAGCAATTAGTTGAAAAGAATGGTATTGCTGAAAGCAGGGTAATATTTGTATATGGTCAGGATGGTGAAGCAAATACAGTTGATTTGCAACCTACTACAGAAGATGGGCCTAATACAGTTCCAGCTCCTCATCCAAACTTGAAACATAAAAAATAGTTATTAAATCTAAATTAAAGGGCTGTTTCGTATACGAAACAGCCCTTTTTGTTTTTATAAACATTAGATTTCTTATGTTTGCTGGCTCGGGAGGTGTTTAACTTAAAAAAAGCTTATTCATTGGTATCAAATATTTGTTTTGAGATAATTCAACTTATGTATAAAATAATAGGGTTCATTGTCAGTGTTTTTTTCTTTACTGGATGTATATCCAAATTTGCAAAAATTGAAAAGAGTAATGATTATGAATATAAATATAAAATGGCTGATGAATATTATGCAGTTAAAAAATATGTTTACGCTCAGCAATTATACGAAGAGGTTATCCCATTTTTAAAAGGTACGGCTAAATATGAAACATTATTTTACAAATTAGCCTATAGTTATTATTATCAGAGTGATTATGTAAATGCAGAGAATCTTTTTAAAACATTCACCGAAACATTTCCATCTAGTAATAAGTCTGAGGAATGTGAGTATATGCGGGCTTTTGTATATTATAAGCAATCACCTAAAATTGATTTAGATCAGACTAATACAAATAAGGCTGTTGGCTTGTTGCAAGCTTTTATAAGTACACATCCAACATCGGAAAGAGCGAAAGAGGCTACTCAATTAATTGATGATTGCCGTGAAAAACTCGAATTGAAAGAGTATTCAGCTGCAAAACTTTACTATGACTTGGGCTATTTTAAAGCTGCGGCAATTTCTTTTAACTCTCTATTAGAAGATTATCCAGATTCTAAACACGGAGATGATTATAAGCTAATAGTTATAAAAGCGGATTATAAATACGCAGAAATGAGTTATGAGGTAAAACAAAAAGAACGTTTTGAGAAAGTTATTTCTGAGTATTCAGATTTTAAAGAAAGATTTCCTGATAGCAAACTATTAAACGATGCTAAAGGTTATAATGAGTTGGCAAAGAAAAATATAAATAATATACAAAAATGAGCAGATTAAAAAAGAGTTTAAACGTTGGGAATATCCCTGCTGTGATTGAAACAAAGAGTTTAATTGACATAAAGGCAAAAACAGGGAATCTTTATGAATCTATTGCTATTGCTTCGCGAAGGGCAAATCAGATTAATATATCCCTAAGAGAGGAATTGCATAATAAACTCGAAGAATTTGCTACCCATACGGATAGTTTAGAAGAAGTGCATGAGAATAAGGAGCAAATAGAGATTTCTAAATTATATGAAAAAATACCAAACCCTGCTATTTTGTCCCTTTATGAATTCATGGATGATAAAATTTACTATCGCAAAAACGATACTGATTTATTTAGATAATACCCTAATTGAATTAATTGAAACGGCAGTATAACCTACTGTCGTTTTTTATTATATTTACAATTGATGCTTGAAAATAAAAAAATATTAATTGGCGTTACCGGTAGTATTGCTGCTTATAAAATAATTCTTTTAATCAGATTATTGGTCAAAGAGGGGGCAGAGGTAAAAATAATAGTAACTAAGGCCGCCACTGATTTTGTATCACCTCTAATACTATCCACCCTCTCAAAAAACATTGTTCTTCAAGATCTTTCCTTAAATAGTGAATGGGCTAACCATGTACAACTTGGCAGGTGGGCTGATGTATTCATCATTGCTCCTTTAAGCTGTAATACACTTGCCAAATTTACGGCGGGCATTTGCGATAATCTTCTATTGGCCACTTATCTTTCAGCTACATGTCCTGTGGTTTTGGCACCAGCAATGGATGAGGACATGTGGAAACATCCCTCAACCAAAAGAAATATTGAAACTGTAAAAAGTTTTGGCAATCATATCATTAATGTGGGTAGCGGAGAATTGGCCAGTGGTTTAATTGGAGAAGGGAGGATGGCAGAGCCAGAACAAATTATAACCTATTTAAAAGAAACTTTCTTTAGAACAAAGGAACTACATGGAAAGACCGTATTAATAACTGCCGGCCCAACTTATGAGTCACTGGATCCTGTTCGATTCATTAGCAATTATTCTTCTGGTAAAATGGGATTTGCCTTGGCGGAAGAAATGTTTGCAAAAGGAGCCTCGGTTATACTTGTTACGGGACCTACAAAGGAAGTATTAGCATTTGAAGGTATTAAAAGAGTTGATGTCGTTTCTGCAAACGACATGTTTAATGCTTGTATGGAAAATGCGCCGACAAGCGATATTCTTATTATGAGTGCTGCCGTAGCAGATTACACACCAATTACTATTGAGAAAGAGAAAATCAAGAAGAAAGAAGACTCTTTAAGCGTTGAACTCACAAAAACTAGGGATATCTTATTTTCGTTAGGTCAACAGAAAACATCAAATCAATTTCTTGTTGGGTTTGCTTTGGAAACCAATAATGAAATGGATAATGCATTGCAAAAGTTGCATAAGAAGAAGGCTGATTGTATAGTTCTTAATTCTTTGAACGATAAAAATGCAGGCTTTGGTTATGACACCAATAAGATAACCATACTTCATAAATCTGGCGAAACAGTTGAATTTGATTTAAAAAACAAGAAAGAAGTGGCAAAAGATATTGTTTCTTTTATTATATCCAAACTCAATGATTAAGAAAATAACCATTTTAATAAGTTCAATTTTGCTTTGGAGTCTCGTCCAAGCACAGGAGTTGCAAGTGAGGGTTACTGTGAATGCAACCCGCATAAACAGCACTGTAGATAAGAAGGTTTTTACAACCCTACAAAATCAACTAAACGATTTTATCAATAGCCGTAAGTGGACGGGTGATAACTTTAAGCAGAATGAAAAAATAAACTGTAGCTTTTTGCTCTCTTTAGAAAGCATTGTAGAACCCTATGTGTATAAGGGCAAACTTACCATTCAAGCAGGCAGACCCGTATTTGGCAGCACTTATCAATCTCCCTTGGTTAATTATCAAGATCAGGATATTACCTTTAAATACGTCGAAAATCAACCCATAGTCTTTAATGAAAATCAAGTTCAGGGAAACGATCCATTAATTGGTAACCTATCTGCAATATTTGCTTATTATGCCTATACAATATTAGGATTGGATTATGATACATTCTCTCCAAAAGGTGGTGATCCATTGTTTCAAAAGGCATTGAATATTGTAAACAATGCGCCCGAATCAGGTGCCATTTCTGGATGGAAGCTGTTTGATGGTATAAGAAACAGGTATTGGCTGAATGAGAATTTGGTAAATACCAAATACAATATCGTTCACGATGTTTTTTATTCCTACTATAGAAATGGTATGGATAGCCTGTCTGTTTCAGATGTAAAGGCAAGGGATAACATCCTAAAATCGATGGTTAGGTTGCAGGCATTCAACCAAGAAAACTCTAATACTGCCATTGTTCAGTTCTTTATGCAAAGCAAAACCATTGAATTGATAGGGGTTTTCAAGAACGCATCGCCAGAAACCAAGGCAAAGTCTGTTGATATTCTCTCTGCATTAGACATTTCAAGTGCGCAACGTTTTAAAGATGAAATAAAATGATGAAGAGGTTGGTTTGTATCATCTTTATTACGGCTACAATTGCCTGTGGCAAAAACCATTCGTCAGTTTTATCCCTAAACGACATGAAAACTGTTATGTGGGATATGCTGAATGCAGACAGTTGGTACGCACAAACTGCACTGAGGGATACTACGGGTAAACTAAATAAGAAGAATATAGAATGGTACGGGCAGATATTTCTAGAGCATGATATTACCAAAGAACAATTCTATAAGAGTTACAGTTATTATGAAGCCCGTCCTGAAAAGATGAAGTTATTAATGGATTCTATAGAAGCTTACGGAACCCGTACCAAGATGGCTTTAGATCATGTGCCAGTACCACCAATTAGCATAAAAATAAACAAATAAATAAGTATTTACAATTCTGTTTCATAGTACAATTTGTAAAACTTCCTTCCGTGTTCATCCACCCCTTTTTCTATCAGCTCATTGTTTCCATGAATATAAACATGAAAGTTTTTATCAAGCTTCAATACACTCTTAAAAACCCGTGCCTGCTTTTTTACTGCGGCATCTGATATCGCAAACGTATCGGCTATTTCAGTTTCATATTCCTCTTCGTAGGTGCTTTTATACTTCTTGAACGATTCTATTGCCTGTGTATTATCTATTACCTCAGTAGCAAATTCATCCATGTCAAAATTGTCTTTTTCCTTAAAATATTTCATGCTTCGGTTCAGCAAATCTATTTTGTCAGTCTTCGACATATCAAATTCATCATCCATCCCCTTCGTCACAAAATCCTTATAAATGCTTAATGTATTGGTGGTTTGATTATAATTATCATTCCTTACTTTCAATGAGAGAAATTCATCTGTCCAATACACCGCTTCGTTGCTCTTATTGGTCTGGTCTATCACCGCCACCCGGTAACCTTCCTCCTTTTCAGTATTGAATATCAGACAGCCTTTGTCTAACTTCTTTATGTTAATGGCCTCCTGTTCATACGTTACCTGAAAGTTCCTTTGATCTGGATATACCTTCAAATAGGTTTCTTTTGTTTCAGATTTAAAGATTCCTATTGCCTCCAATAGTTCCCCATCAATCTGCAATTGTTTAAAATGGGCCACATACAGTTCCCCCGATTTTATTTTTGGGTGATTAGACACATCATATAAATGCTTGGCTATCTGCGTGCTTTGCTCATGAAACTCATCGGTACTATTAAAAACCTCTGTTGCAAAATGAAACATTTCATTCAGTTCCAACTTGCCTGAAACATGGGCGAATTGGTACAATTCATTTACCTTCTCGAATGGAGAAAGAAAATATTGCATCAAGAAGGTACTAACCAACTCATCGTCAAGCTGTACTTCTTCAGTAGAAAAACTGCAAGATTCGCTCTGCGCTTTATTACCAATCTTATGTATGGAAATCTTATTTAGCTGTGCTTCAAAATATGTAATCATCTCTTCTTTTTCGCTACAAATGTAGCTTTATGGTAGTTGAAATTTGTTGTTTATTATTGTTAATTGATTATCTGGATTTAGTAGTAAGAATCTATTACTTACCCAAAGTAAAACAACTCTACAATGTTTATAAGTAGTATCTCTTAAATAAACGTCACTTTCATACGCCCACCTTTGCTACTTTAAAGTGAAATATTTTATCTAAAATCACTACTCCCTTTGTGCCTTCTTTGCGTTATGGCTTAGCGAACTTTGCGGTTATCCTTTTTCTTCTTAAAAGTGATGGTTATTTCTTTCCAACTACTATACTCATCCATATTTTGTCATCAAATTCCTCCTATTCTGTAAAAAAATAGCATACAAAAATCTATAGATATTCCTGTCTAACATTAGGAAGTGGCTAAAATATTTGTTTTTACTGCTCCCTGACGCCAGAAGGTAGTAAAAAGAGTTGTTTTTGCTAGTATCTGCTCCCAGGAGGTACTAAAAAGAGTTGTTTTTACTAGTATCTGCTCCCAGGAGGTAGTAAAAAGAGTTGTTTTTACTAGTATCTGCTCCCAGAAGGTACCAAAAAGAGTTGTTTTTGCTAGGTTCAGCTCCCAGAGAGCACCAAAAAGAGTTGTTTTTACTAGTATCAGACGTCAGGGAGCAGTCTGTGGATTTTTTGACCTATAAAGTATAGTATATTTCTTTTAAATAAAACTATTTTACTAATTATTACGCACTGTCCCTTAATTAAAAAAGGGAAAGTATAAGTAATTTGAATGAAATAGGCTATTCAGTCTATGCTTGAAGAGGAATAGAATCCCAAAAAGCAATTGCACAACTTAATGCTACAAGGCTTTTATAATGTAAAGTAAGTTTTTTATCTATCAATACTTAATCTTCAAGAAGTCGAATATCATTTTCCGCATGATGCGTTTAAAGAAAGTCCAGTCGTATAGCGGTATAAACCGCCAATAGCCCTTATAGTTATACACCCATTTCAGCATGTCGCCAAAGTCTTTTGTTTTCATGCAACGGCGCATATCCCTATCAAAAATGGCTATTTCTGTTTCTTTGTTTTCTTCCGCTTCGCTCAACGCTTTTCTATTTGTTTTACCAAACGCAATCTCTTGCAGTCCATCAATAAAACTATGATTGGTGAAGCGGCTATAAGGCATCCAAGAGTTGGTACGGGCATCCACTTCTATCAAATAATAAGCATCCCTTTCTTGGTGATAGATAAACCCAATGCTGGCAAAGCTGTTCAGCCCCACCCTTTCTCCCAGTTGTATCAGTATTTCTTCTACTTTTTTGTTTCTATAATAAGTTCGCTTTGTAGTAAAAGAAAACTGGTTATTCATATAGTTCATCACCCGTGCACATTGATAGCAAATTAGTTTTCCTTGCTCAAACAATGCTTCCACACCCACATCCTCACCTGTAATAAACTCCTGAATCACCACATTTGTGCTATCATGCAATTCTTCCAGTTTCTCTTTCAGTTCACTAAAAGCTTCACACTTTCTTATACCAATCCCCGAGAAACTAAAATCTACTTTCAGCAATACCGGAAAGTCCAGTTTGGCAGTAATCACCTCAATATCATTCTCATCGGCATAGTTTATATAGCGCGGTGTCTTGATGCCATTACGTTCAAACACCCTGCTCATCCCAATTTTAGACGACAGCATTTCCCTGTTTTCTATCTTGGTTATGGGCATTGTTTTTTTAAATAACGCCACTTCATCATCGCCAATATTGTCGGTAATCAGTTTGATGGTTTCATCATCCAATAGCACAACCTTGTTAAAGCTGTCACCTTTTTCCTTGATTAGTTTAATCAATGCCAAGGCAAACTCCTGTTTATCCTTGCTGGCATCAATCCATTCATCATGAAAACGGTTAGACTTTAACCAGCTAGTTTCGCAACAGAATACAACCACCCTATGACCCGCCTTTTTATACATAAAAGGGATTTCGCCAGGGGCATCAAAAAAATCAAGGTAAGAAACCAAAAGTGTAGTGTAATTAGCGGGGTTGTTCATATTAATAACTGCATTATTTTAAGGATAAATAAAATTCGCAAGGCGACATCAACCTATAAAAGCGAATATAAAAGAAAAACATACTCGCAGTGACTTTTGTTACATCTGTGAGAACAAATAATACAACGAATGAATACAATACTTGGTTAAATTGATTATTGGCAAGCATTTCTCACACCTGAATACTGAATACTTAATAATTGACCTTACGCACATTTATTAATATCCTAAGTAAAGCCTTTTTTATACCACATAGGCACACTAAGGCACATAGTATCTGTTATTAGTTTAGATAAGAAAACATAGAAAAAAGTTTCACTTTTTTTTATACCCGAGTCAATGTGGACTTAAGTGCAACGTTTTTACCTTCTTTTCTATGTGCCTAGTGTACCTATGTGGTAATTTTTGTTTAATGTGAATAAAAAAACTGCGTAACCTCAGTTAATAATTGGATAATTGATACCAGAACTGTCCGCACCCGATTTACTAAAGAATGCATTTATCTTATAAAACTATCTCAATTTAACCCTACAAACCAACCCCTGACCTAGCTATTAATAAAACCATAACAGTATATGACAGCTAGCATAAACCATCAAGCTATTTTCGCTGCTTAATGCTAGTCCATACAGAAAAAAACAATTAACTAATGCAGGCAATTATTGGAGTTATCTTTCATTTTATCGGCGGCTTTGCCTCTGGGAGTTTTTATCTTCCTTACAAAAAAGTAAAGGGATGGAGTTGGGAAAGTTTTTGGATAATAGGTGGATTGTTCTCTTGGTTAATAGCACCTCCTGTTGCTGCTTACCTCACCATACCCGGTTTTGGCAATATCATCCATAATACTTCTCCTTCCATACTTGCAGCTACCTATATAATGGGGTTATTGTGGGGCATTGGCGGCCTTACGTATGGCTTGGGGGTTCGTTATCTTGGCGTATCCCTCGGTAGTTCCATCATTCTCGGCTTGTGTTCGGTATTTGGGGCCTTGATTCCATCGGTATATTATTATTTCCATCCAACCGACGGAAAAAATACCATCGTAGAATTATTTTCTACCCATTGGGGCATCATGGTAATAGCTGGATTGGTGGTCTGTGTGCTTGGTATCATCATTTGCGGAAAAGCAGGTTCCATGAAAGATAAGGAACTGGGCGGTAAACATGTTGATGCTTCGGGTAGCGAATTTGAATTGGTAAAGGGATTGATACTGGCCATTATTTCGGGTGTGCTTAGTGCCTGTTTTAGTTTTGGAATTGAAGCTGGTGCTTCGATGGGTGCCACTGCCAATGAAATCTGGAAGACGGCAAATCCGGGGCAAGGGGAGTTCCTCTTTAGAAACAATGTCATCTTCGTAGTGATTCTTTGGGGCGGACTGACCACCAACTTTGTTTGGTGTATGTTTTTAAACTTCCGAAACAAATCGTTTGCAGATTATACAAACAAACAATCACCGTTGCTTAAGAACTATCTGTTATGCGCATTGGGCGGCACGATGTGGTTCTTGCAATTCTTCTTTTATGGCATGGGCGAAAGCAAGATGGGCAATGGGGCAAGCTCTTGGATACTGCACATGTCGTTCATCATATTGGTGGCAAACATGTGGGGGCTATCATTAAAAGAGTGGAAAGGGGTCAGCAAAAAGACAATGACCACTATTATTGTAGGTATAATAACTATCATTGCATCAGTAATAATTGTAGGTTATGGTAACTCGTTAAAACCCTAATTATGATTAGGGTGATTTCAATGATTGAATGATTTGTTCGTTCGTTTATTTCAATTCTCTCAATCACAATTAGGTAATCAATTAATCATTCAAATCATTTAATCAATATTAAGAATTATGAGCAACAAAGCATTAAGCGCGGAAAGTTTTAAACACGTTAGCTATTTGTGGGATGATGCTAAAGCAGCATCAATGGCAGGCGATGAAGTGGCATTGTTAATATATCGTTCCAACTTATTAGGGGCGGATTTAAGATTGACCAACTATGGTGGTGGTAATACCTCTTGTAAGGCAATTACTAAAAATGTATTGACTGGCGAGGACGCAGAAGTAATGTGGGTGAAAGGTAGTGGTGGAGATTTGGGTTCTATCAAAAGAAGTGGACTTGCTGCCTTATATATGGATAGGTTGTTGAGCCTTAAAAATGTGTATCGTGGGTTGGCGCATGAGGATGAAATGGTGGAATTATTCAATCATTGCATCTACGACCTAGCTTCTAAGGCACCGTCTATTGATACAGCTTTGCATGGCTTTCTTCCTTTTAAACATATAGATCACCTGCATCCTGATGCGGCTATTGCCATTGCTGCTGCAAAGGATGGTAAACAAATTACCAAAGATTTGTTTGGTGGAAAGATAGGTTGGGTGCCTTGGCAAAAACCAGGTTTCGATCTTGGTTTGCAACTAAAACAATGTTTGGATGAAAATCCGGGTATCATCGGTATCATGTTGGGCTCTCATGGTTTGTTTACTTGGGGCGATACTGCTTATGAAAGCTATATAAACACTTTGGAAGTGATAGAAAAGTGTGCAGACTATCTTCAAGCAAACATTGGTAAGAAAGCACCAGTATTTGGTGGTCAGAAATTAGAATCTCTACCAGAAGAAGGAAGACTTTCCCAAGCTGCTTCTTTGGCGCCAATCCTTCGTGGTTTCTGCTCTTCTCAAACAAAAATGATTGGTCATTTTACAGATGATGCAAGGGTATTGGAATATATCAATTCAAATGATTTAGACAGATTGGCTCCTTTGGGTACTAGCTGTCCAGACCATTTCTTGCGTACCAAAATCAGCCCATTGGTTTTGGATATTGCTGCTGGAGATGATTTGAGCGATGTAGAAGCTATCAAGGCTAAACTAGCTCCCCAGTTCGAAGCTTACCGTGCAATGTACACTGAATATTACAACACTTGCAAGCATCCGAATAGCCCTGCTATCCGTGATGCAAACCCTGTGGTTATTTTGTTCAGGGGTGTAGGTTTGTTCACTTTTGCAAAAGACAAACAGACTGCTCGTGTGGCTGCTGAGTTTTATATCAACGCCATCAATGTGATGAAGGGTGCAGAAGCTATTTCTGAATATACTTCATTACCTCGTCAGGAAGCTTTCAATATTGAATATTGGTTGCTGGAAGAAGCCAAATTACAACGTATGCCTAAGCCAAAATCTTTGAGCGGACGCATAGCTTTGGTAACTGGTAGTGCTGGTGGTATTGGAAAGGCAATAGCCAAGAAGTTTGTAGAAGAAGGGGCTTATGTAATCCTTAATGATATGAACGCTGAACGTTTGGCTGAGGCTGGTGAAGAGTTCAAGGGTCTTTATGGTAAGGATGCCTATACAACTGCCGTTTTGGATGTAACCAACGAAGCTCAGATTAAGGCTTCTATGAATATTGCTGCATTGGCTTTTGGTGGTGTGGATATCATTGTAAACAATGCAGGATTATCTATCTCTAAAACAATTGCTGACCATACCGAAAAGGATTGGGATGTATTGTATGATGTATTGGTAAAAGGACAATTCTTTGTAACCCAAGCTGCTGTGGCTGTAATGCGCAAGCAAGCTATTGGTGGCGATGTAATAAATATTGTAAGTAAGAACGCCTTGGTTAGCGGACCAAACAATGCGGGTTATGGTAGTGCAAAAGCTGCGCAACTTCACCTTAGCCGTTTGAATGCTGCGGAATTGGGTGGAGATAAAATCAGAGTGAACACCATTAATCCAGATGCAGTTATTAGTGATAGTAATATCTGGGCTGGCGGATGGGCTGAAGGCCGTGCAAAAGCTTACGGAGTTACTGTAGCTGAATTACCTGCTTACTATGCTAAACGTACTCTATTGAATGAAATAATATTGCCAGTGGATATTGCTAATGCTTGCTTCGCTTTTGTAGGTGGATTGCTAGGTAAATCAACAGGTAATATATTGAATGTAGATGGTGGTGTTGCAATGGGCTTTGTAAGATAATTTTCAAAAATAGTTATAGATAATTATGTATTAAGTCATAAGCTTAATACCTATTATCTACAACTTAATACCTACAACATAATGACGAGAGTCGGTTTCACAATGAAGCTTCACAACGGTCAATTGGCTGAATATAAAAAAAGGCACGATGAGATATGGCCAGAGTTGGTATCATTACTAAAAGAGTCTGGAATAAGTAATTATTCTATTTTCTTGAACGAGGAAACAAACATACTGTTTGGTGTACTTGATAGTAGTGATGATGCGGCAAGGGAAAATCTTCCCTCTTCGCCTATAATGAAACGTTGGTGGGCTTATATGAAGGATATTATGGATAGCAATCCTGATAATTCTCCAATAAGCATTCCGTTGCAGGAAGTCTTTTACATGCCTTAATTAGATAATTTATACCAAATAATATTTGCTTTATGCTTATTAATAAACAATTGATTGAAGAACAGAATAGTTCTTTACTTGCTGGTCACAAACGCAGTTTTGAATTTGTGGCTGAAGGAGTTAACAACTTGAGTGATGTACTAAATAAGTTGGTTGCTTTTCAGATAGCTATCCCTTCCTGGGCATTGGGTACTGGAGGTACACGCTTTGGTCGTTTCAGCGGTAGTGGTGAACCCCGTTCTTTAGAAGAAAAGATAGAAGATGTAGGTTTGCTACATACCCTTAACCAATCCAGTGGTGCTATTTCCTTGCATATTCCTTGGGATATACCATCCGATGCCGCTGCTATTAAAACTTTGGCTGCGCAATACGGGTTAAAGTTCGATGCGGTTAATTCTAACACTTTTCAAGATCAACCTACTCAAGAGCATAGCTACAAGTTTGGCTCTTTGCAGCACGTGGATAAAGCTATCCGCAAGCAGGCAATTGATCATAACATAGAAGTGATCAAACAAGGTGAAGCTCTTGGTTCTAAGGCTTTAACTGTTTGGTTGGCTGATGGGTCTTGCTTTCCTGGTCAATTAAATTTCCGTGGTGCTTGGCAACGTACGTACGAAAGCTTACAAGAAATATATGCTGCATTACCAGATGATTGGAAGGTATTTGTAGAATACAAGGCATTCGAACCTAACTTCTATTCAATGAGTGTGGGAGATTGGGGACAATCATATTTATTCGCTTCCAAACTAGG
>JANYEU010000023.1 GCA_025362915.1 Chitinophagaceae bacterium
ATGCAGGTAAAGGGTTTGAGGGATAAAATATAAATTCCTTTTTACTGTTTATAGCATCAATACAAGAGTTGGTAGCAAGCATTTCAGATCCCACATTTCAAAAAAATCGTTGATTAAATAACATGAAACATCCTAAGCATAAATCCTTTGTTGACAAATCAATTGGGGCAGCATTATCAGCTATTGAAGTTTATAATAAACCTGATTTCAAGTATAGAGAAGAGACATTTTCAATTTTAATGATTAACTCATGGGAACTTTTATTAAAAGCAAAAATCATCAAGGAAAACAAAGGTGACTTAAAATCAATTTATGCTATGGTTAATAAAGTTGGAAAGAACGGCAATAAGCTTTCAACTCTAACACCTGACCTAAACAGAAGTAATAATCCTTAAAACAATTAGACTACCAAAATACTTGAAAATTTGTGAAGTAGCCCCAATTCTGCTCAATTCCGTAGTAAAAGAAAATGTGTTTCTATTAATGGAAATTAGGGACACTGCAATTCATTTTCAACATTCAGATTTATATTTAAGCAAAAAGGTTTTTGAAATTGGTACAGCTTCTTTAAAAAACTATTTGACGCTTATTACTGAATGGTTTCATTACGATTTATCAGTTTACAATTTCTTCTTAATGCCAATGACTTTCTTTCACGAGTTTGAAGCATTACAAAGTTTCTCAATTAATAGCAACAAAGACCAGATTGAAAATTTATTAAAGTACATTTCAATAAAAGAAAGGGAAACGCCTTCTGACGAGAATAAAAATTTTAATATTTCTCTTCGCTTAGAAACAAAATTCGTTAAATCGACTTCTACGGATAGTATGTTATTCAACTATTCAACTGACCCAAACGCAATGAAAATAAACGTTCAGGAAGAAGATATTTTAAAAAATTTCCCATTTGACTATAAAGCATTGACAACTGCATTACGAAAGAGATATACAGACTTTAAAGAAACGAACAAATACCACTCAATTAGAAAGCCTTTAATGAAAAACAAAAAGCTTTGTAAGACACGAATGCTTGACCCTAACAATGCAAAAAGTGTGAAAAAGGACTGGTTTAATTCAGAAATATTTAAAGAGTTTGACAAGCATTACACTAAAAAATAACTCGACTACTCAATATGCCTGCCACCAACACAAGACTTGCAAATATGACTGATGACGGAATAAACTCAGCTTAGTCACAGTTCGGAAATCATACGTCTGCACACGCAGATTATATCGAATGTGCAACTGTTTCAACAATAGAATTTTAGATTATTATCTTATTGGAAGAAAGACCAATTACATTAAAATCATCAATACTACTACACCCCCTTAAATAAACGGGTTGAGTCATTTGTTGACATTTGAGTTCTATAGTCGCTTAGCTTTGCTGCATGATACAAGTTTTATTAGATCCGTCATCAGTTTTAATTATTGGAATCACTAGTTTTTTTATGTGTATTTATTTACTTGTACGTGCCTTTAAGTTTAAGTGTGCACTTCGTTTTGCACTCGGATTTTGTTTTGCCTTCTCGTTCATTATTAGTTCGTACTATGCTCTTTCATCCTTTAGCGAATCTAATTTTTATGTTGCAGATGCAGCTGTTTCGCAAAATGCGCCCTAGTTGATATGGTGCATTAACCAAACTTTTCTTCTATCAAACCAGCTAGTCAGGGGGGGCTTCATGCTGTTAGCAGATGTTAAACAAGGCGTATCTCGAAAATAACAAGTTTAATAGGTTTATAATAGCCTGCCTGCTCTTGCCAAATCTTATATCTTTCTATTATAGAAAACCAAAAGTCTTTTCTTTGTAAAAAATATACTATGTCGGTAAAGAAAATTACTACCAATACCCTATTGAAAATGAAAGCAAACGGCGAGAAGATTTCTATGCTTACTGCTTACGATTTCTCATTTGCCCGCTTGTTTGATGCGGCAGGGATAGATATATTGTTGGTAGGCGACAGTGCCAGTAATGTTATGGCAGGCAATGAGACAACGCTGCCCATTACATTGGATCACATGATTTACCATGCCCAATGTGTAATAAAAGGCGTGCAAAGAAGTTTTGTAGTGGTTGATTTGCCTTTTGGCAGTTACCAATCCAACTCAGAAATAGCATTGGCATCATCCATCAAGATAATGAAAGAAACGGGTGCAAACGCCGTCAAGTTGGAAGGAGGGGAGGAGGTGGCTGATAGCATTAAACGCATCGTAAGTGCGGGCATACCTGTTATGGGGCATCTGGGCCTTACGCCACAAAGCATCAACAAGTTTGGTTCTTATAATGTCCGCGCAAAGGATGATGCAGAAGCCATTAAACTAAAAAATGACAGCAAGATATTAGAAGAGGCTGGTTGCTTTGCCATAGTGTTGGAGAAAATTCCGGCTGCTTTGGCAAAGGAAGTTTCGCAAAGTTTAAGCATTCCTACCATTGGCATTGGTGCGGGAAAGGATTGTGATGGGCAGGTATTGGTTATGCACGATATGCTGGGCATTAATTCTGAATTTAAACCAAGGTTTATCCGTCAATACCTAAATCTGGAGCCACTGATAGAAAACGCCGTAAAGCAATATGTTGCGGATGTAAAGAGTAACGGGTTTCCAAATGAGCATGAGTCTTATTAATCATTTACCGATTAAAATTCTCCTTTGCCAATATTAACCTACGATATTTTCTAGTGCGTCTACTTTTGGTTCATGACAAAGATGACAGTTACACCAACCAAGAAAATGTTGACAGTAATCATACATATTGCAGTATGGTCGTGTTTCTTATTATTGCCATTTATTTTTCAACCACACTCTAAAGACTCTCCTTCGCCCGTAGGTTTAAGTCCGCATTTCAGGGCCGTACTCATCATTAGTAGCATATACCTCATTAGTTTCTATTACCTGAATACACTTTTATTAATTCCCAACCTATTCTTCAAAAAGCGTTGGGGGTGGTATATAGCAAGTATAGTTGCACTTTTAGTATTGTTTTTGTATTTGCCAGAATGGATGTCTTCATTGGTTTCAGACCAGTTGCCAGAACCTAATATACCAATGGGAATGAGGGATTTTCCGCCACTTCCTTACGATTCATTAGCACCCAACCATCCACTGGCATCACCTCGTGGGCATGGCAAGCATCATTTTCATTTCTTTCCTGGCTCATATTGGATATTTCTATTGGTGTTTGCCATTAGTACCTGCATTTCTGTAATACAGCAGTGGCTTAGGCTTGAGGCTAACACTAAAGAAATAGAGAAAGAAAAGTTAGGCACAGAATTGCAGTTCTTAAAATCGCAGGTAAACCCACATTTTATATTCAATACGTTAAATAATATTTATTCCTTGGCATTAACAGGCAGCGATAAAACGGCTTCCTCTATCCTTAAATTATCCGCCATCATGCGATATATTATTTCGGATGCTGCAATAAACTTTGTTTCACTTGAAAAAGAGGTAGAGTTTACCAAACACATCATCGATTTGCAGATGGATAGGCTTACGGATAAGGTATCTGTAGATTTTGTGGTAGAAGGGTCAGTTGAACATAAGATGATAGCACCCCTGATGTTTATACCGTTTGTAGAAAATGCTTTTAAATATGGTGTAAGTACAAAAGAGAATACAAAAATTACTTTTAGATTGGAGACTTTTAGCAATGAAATTATATTTTCAGCTTCAAACACTAAGGTTAAGTCTGAAAATGATAACAGGGAAACAACGGGTATTGGGATAAATAATGTGAAAAGGAGGTTGGCGCTACTATACCCTTACAAACATATCTTACAAATTGATGAAACAGAGAAACTGTTCTCTGTTAAACTACAAATAGAATTATTATGATTACAGCTATTGCTTTAGATGATGAACCGTTGGCACTTAAAATTATTATCCAATTTTGTGAAAGGATAGGTTTTTTGCAATTGAAGAAAGCATTTTCTAATCCAAATGAGGCTGCTACTTACCTAAAGGAGAATAAGGTAGATTTAATATTTCTCGATATACAAATGCCCGATATAAACGGAATGCAGTTCTATAAAAAACTCACCAATCCTCCACAGGTTATCTTTTCAACCGCCTATAGCAACTATGCTGTGGAAGGGTTTGATGTGGATGCGGTAGATTATCTGGTAAAACCTTTCGACTTTGAAAGGTTTCAGAAAGCCGTAGAGAAAGCAAAGGAAAAGATAGCGTTTATTGCAACGCAAGAAGTGAATTCTAATGCCTTATTTGTGAAGGTTAATTACGAGATGGTAAAAATAAACCTCAAGGATATAGACTTTATTGAAGCATTGGATGATTATATAAAAATACACATCAAGCCAATGCCGATATTGACACTAATGACACTTAAAAGTGTGCTTGAAAAGCTGCCTTCGCATGAGTTTATACGTGTACATCGCTCCTACATAATACCTATCTCCAAGATACAGAAGTTTAATAAGGCAAAAATAGTTGTGGCAGGAAAAGAGATACCTATTGGTTCCAGCTATTCTAACATATTTGACGACTTGATGAGCAGAAGCAAAGTGTTAGGCTAGATAGTAGTTATTAAATAGTAGATACTAGTACAAGTAATATCTACTATCTAATAACTACTATCTAAGCACCCCATCCCCATTTCAAGAAAGTAGGAAACGCCACGCCCCAAGTTTCTACATCATGTTTGCCACCTTCTATCTGCATATAATGGATATGCTCATTTGTATATCCTTTTGCTTTTAGTTCTACTATCAGGTCTAGTGCATCATCAATACTATCAATGATGCCATTGTTATTTCTGTCCGCCGTTTCGTCCAGCGTTCCACATTCTATAAAGAATTTCAACCACGGAAAAAAGCTTCCCTTCAGTACCTGCAAGTGCATCAGCCTATCTGTTTCCTCATCATATCCATCCTCATAACTCCTTCTCCTCCACCAAAGACTACCACTAAATACGCCTACATGTTTAAATTCATTGGCATAGTTCCATACAATATCCAATGCACTAAGCCCCCCTAGGCTAAACCCAGCAAAAGATTTATCCTTAAACGAAACGATGCCCAATGTCTTGCGTATAAAAGGTAATAACTCATCAAAAATAAATTTGGTATAGAGTCCTGCCTTGTTACCCCAACCCATAAAGTTTGCACTGATGGATGTGCCGTATTCCAAGGTTCTGTCCTTACCACAATGAATGCCCACAGATATTATAGGATGTATCTCACCATTGCCCATCAGTTTTTCAAGAATATGTTTAAAACCTAGCTTGGGTAAATCCTGTCCATCATTAATCAACAATAGGCTAGGCAATTCATTGGTAGGCAGATGCTTGGGTATGTAAATGTCTATCGCCACATCCCTTTCCAGATAAAGGGATTGCAAAACATAGTTGCTTACTTTAATGGAAGCAGGGGTTATATTCTTTTCTTTACTCATAACTTTCAAATGTAATGAAAAGGGTGCATAAAAGTTTTTGCTTACGATGAAACCCTATAAGGGTTTTAAACCCTTATAGGGTTGGGGGCTTATTCTTATTATTGAAGCAAACAACTTTTATGCACCCTTTTAGCTTTTAAAAACATTGTGGTAGCCTTTTGGGACAGAGGAATGGTACCTAAATTATAATTTAGGTACCATCCTGCAAGCAATACAGTACCTAAAATAAAATTTAGGCACCATTCGGGAAGCGATATAGTACCTAAAATAAATTTAGGTGCCATCTTGAAAGCGATATGTTGCCTAAAATAAAATTTAGGCACCATCTGGGAAGTGATATAGTACCTAAAATAAAATTTAGGCATCATATCGGAAGCGGAATGGTACAACGAACTTTGGGTAAATAGAGTTTTACTGCCTAAAAGCTAGTTTAGCCTTGTATAAATAGGCATTATAATTTAATAGCGATAAATAGTTTTCGCGATTTTCTTTCACAATTAATTGCCCCTTCCTCAGCCAAAAAACTTATCTTGTACAATAAATAATAAGTATGCCTTGCTACATAAATGAAATGTCAGAATTGCCAAGTGAAGAAACAGATAAATTGAGCAAAGAACAATCCAATGAATTGGATAAACGTTTTGCCAAAGTTGAGGCTGGTAATTATGTTTCTTATTCTCTTGATGAAGTGAAACATAAACTGAAAGAAAGATGACAAACTGTAACATAAGGCTATTACACCCAAACCTATGTTGCCTCTATGACCCTACTATATAACTTCTTCGAATTAGGTATTTAGTTTGCAAATGCTTTTAACAGTTATTATTTCTATTGCCCCGACCCTTTAGGGCGGGTTGTTAAATCATTTGACTATTGGCTTTAGCCAAATATTTAAAATAAACAATACTGATGATGTGTGGCTAAAGCCATATTATAAAATTAATACCTTTTCCCTTGGCTAAAGCCGAAGGGCTATTGATTTGCGAACTAAATACTTAATCCTATAACTTCTTTTTAAAAGATGTTGGTCAATGCTATGAAATAGCATTTTCTATGTGTCCTTTTTCTTAAACTACTTACACGCTAAACCTATGTTTACTATGTGCCTATGAAACGTATGTGTTGAAGCTTTTTACTTCTCCATAAGTTATATAAGCAGGAAACATTAACCCCTTAATCTAACCCTATGTGTTGAGCTTTTCTATTCTCCATAATCTTCACGTCACTGCGAGGCACGAAGCAGCCTCCCCCACTTCCCCACATGATAAAAGTCATATCACCCATTGAGGCATATCAATAAAACCCGGTAGAAATTGATGCTCTTTTGCATACATTTCAGCTTATGCTTACTGTTGCTACAAAGTCGGTCACTTGTTCTCATTGCGGAGAAGAATGCACATCAGAAAACTTATTGTTTGATGATAAAAGCTTTTGCTGCCAAGGCTGTAAGGTGGTGTATCAACTGCTGAACAATAAAGGTCTGTGCAATTATTATTCGCTGAATGATAAGCCGGGCATCAACCAAAAGATTACCATACGGAAGGATAAGTTTGCTTTTCTGGATGATAAAAGCATTAGCCAGAAGCTGGTTACCTTTAGCAATGAAGAGCAAACACATGTATGCTTTTATCTGCCCCAAATGCACTGTAGCTCTTGCCTTTACGTGCTAGAGAATCTTCATAAGATTAATAAGCATATCATATCCTCTTCGGTAAACTTTACTTCAAGGGAAGTGAGTATCATATTTAATAAGGGCATCTCCTTGCGGGAAGTTGCAGAACTGCTTACTTCCATTGGTTACGAACCTTATATAAGCCTGAATAACTTGACGGTGAATATAGCCAAGGTGGATAAATCGATGATTTATAAGCTTGGTATCGCGGGCTTTGGCTTTGGCAATGTGATGATGATGAGCTTTCCAGAATACCTTGGGCTAAACAATTTTGAACACGATTTGCAATCCATGTTTAGGGTAATGAATGTATTATTAGCCTTGCCTGTATTCTTTTATAGTGCGCAACCCTTTTATATCTCTGCCTGGAAAGGACTAAAGCATAAGTTCCTAAACATAGATGCACCCATCGTGTTGGCAATCTTTGTAATCTTTGGCAGGAGTATGTTTGAAGTGATAACAGGCGGTGGTTCTGGTTATTTCGATTCGATGACGGGCATTGTTTTCTTTATGCTTTGTGGTAGGGTATTGCAGGATAAAACGTATCAGCAACTATCTTTCGAAAGGGATTATACTTCCTATTTCCCCATAGCAGTAAGTGTGCTGAAGGATGGGCTAGAAGTGCCTGCATCCTTGCCCAATATAAAACTGGACGATACATTACTGATACATAACGAAGAATTGATTCCGGCGGATGGTATCCTTACCAAAGGAAAGGCATTTATAGATTATAGTTTTGTTACCGGCGAATCGATACCTGTACTAAAGGAAATGGGTGAGATAGTTTATGCGGGCGGCAAACAAAAGGGTGGTAATATTGAGATATTGGTAATGAAAGAAGTTTCGCAAAGCTACCTAACCAGCCTGTGGACAAAGGATGAGGCAAAAACCAATAAGCAAGAGGAGAACCCATCCTTTGTGCATTTATTAAGCAGGTACTTTACTTATATAGTCTTTACAATTGCCATTATTACAGCTTGCTATTGGTGGTTTCATGATTCTGTAAAGATTTGGAACAGCGTAACAGCCATACTGATTATTGCCTGTCCGTGCGCATTGTTATTGTCCAGTACGTTTACCAATGGTAATGTGTTGAGGATATTGGGCAACAATCATTTCTATTTGCGCAGCGCACAAGTGATAGAAGCTATTGCCAAGATAACATATATTGTGTTCGACAAAACAGGCACGCTGACCACCATACATGAACAGGATATTGCTTACGAAGGTGCTAAACTTACAGAGAAACAATTGGCTGCCATTGCATTGTTGGCATCACAATCAAACCATCCATTAAACAAGATGCTGGTAAAGCATTTACACGAGAAGATATTGCCTAAAGGAAATGTTCAGGCTTTTAAGGAACATACTGGTAAAGGGATAGAGGGTTTTGTAGAGAGGGAATTGTATGCCATAGGTTCTGCTTTGTTTATTAAAGGGGAAAAGGTTCAAAAGAATGAGGCAACTTCTGTTTATATCTCACAGGAAGGCGTAATGTTGGGGCAGTTTACTTTCAAGAATCATTATAGAAAAGATATTCCTTCGTTGATAAAACAGTTGCAGCCAAACTATCAGTTATCGGTTATATCGGGAGATAATGATGGCGAAGAGGAGAACTTGAAACAATTAACCGGGGCTAAAACAACACTCTTGTTTCATCAACAACCAGAAGATAAATTGAAATATGTGGAGCTGTTGCAGAAAGCAGGCAAGCAGGTAATGATGATAGGCGATGGATTGAATGATGCCGGTGCATTAAAAAGTAGTGAGGTAGGGATAGCTGTGGCGGAAGATTGTAACAACTTCACACCTGCAAGTGATGCCATAATAGAAGCCAAGCAACTGCCAAACCTCTATAAGTTCATCCAATTATGTAAAGCCAATAAACTCATTGTGATGGCAAGTTTTGTATTGTCAATCACCTATAATTTGATAGGATTGTTCTTTGCAGTACAAGGAAATCTCTCCCCAATGATTGCGGCCATATTGATGCCTTCCAGTTCGCTTACCATCCTATTGATAACCTTTGGGAGTAGTAATATGGTTGCAAGAATATTAGGGTTGTCAATCAAGACTACATTGAAATAATTACAAGTATGTTGTGTGTTGTTTTTAACAGGGGCTGCATTTATATGCGGCCTCTTCTTTATTAACCAAAAGGACTATCTTCCCTATGTAACCTGTATTGAACCTTACTTCTCCATCAGTTAGATAATATCCTTCAATAACTTCACCACAGCATCAATCTCCTTATAGGTATTATGCTTGCTGAATGAGAAACGGACGGTGTCTAAGTTAGGGTCATTGTTTACTGCCTGCATCACATGGCTGGCTTGGTTGGCTCCACTGGTACATGCACTGCCTCCACTGGCGCAAATGTTATTTATATCAAGGTTATATATCAACATTTCACTCTTTTCTGTTCTGGGTACATTTACACTCAGCACCGTGTATAAACTACTGCCGGCCACATCGCCATTAAAATAAACATTGGGTAAGTGTTTTTGCAGTTGTTCCATCATGTACAGCTTGATGCTTTTAATGTAAATGCTATCTGCCTCATAATTGGCACTTGCTATTTCCAATGCTTTTGCAAAGCCCACAATGCCATATACATTCTCCGTTCCAGCCCGCATGTTGCGTTCTTGCGCACCGCCATAAATAAAGGGTTTAATCTTTACCTCCTCATGTATATAAATCATTCCCACTCCCTTTGGCCCATGGAACTTATGGGCAGAACCGGTAATGAAATGGGCAGGTGTATTGCGTAGATTGATGGGATAATGCCCAAGGGTCTGTACCGTATCAGAAAAGAAAATGGCATTGTATCGGGTACATATATCACCAATGGAATAAATGTCGGACAGGTTGCCTATCTCATTATTGGCGTGCATCAGAGCCACAAGACATTTCTCTGGAATGGCTGATAATATATCAGCAAGATTGTCAAGGTCTATATGACCATTGGGTAATATTTTTACGAAAGTTACTGTAACAGGCTCTGTTCGATGCAGATATTCTATGGTATGCAAGGTGGCATGATGCTCCAACGGCGATGTGATGATATGCCTGCAATCCAAATCCCTTACGGCAGCCGTGATGGCCATATTGGTACTCTCTGTACCACCGGAAGTAAAGAATATCTCTGCGGGATGTGCATTCAATAGCTTGGCCACCAGCTTACGGCTATTCTCAATGGCCAACCTACTCTCACGCCCATAACTATATATGGAAGAAGGATTACCAAACTGCGTGGTTAGGTAAGGCATCATGGCTGCCAATACCTCAGGATCCAAAGATGTGGTGGCAGCGTTATCGAGATATATTCTTTCTTTCATAATTTAAGTTGAAAGTCGAGAGTCGAAAGTTGAAAGTCAAGAGTATTAAGTAACATGAACTACTTTCGACTTTTGACTCTCGACTTTCAACTCTTGCCTATGAGTTCATCGCTTCC
>JANYEU010000031.1 GCA_025362915.1 Chitinophagaceae bacterium
AAACAAAGCTGTATCCTTGCATAAGTAATAACCCAAATTACAGTAAACAAATATTAAAATTAACACCAAAAGCTGTCAAGTAATTTCAGGAGGGGTCACATTGTCAGCCTCAATTGCTTTCTGGAGAGAATTTTAGGTGACGTTAAAGGTGATTCAGGAGCCGTGAAAGGTGATTCAGGAGACGTGAATGTTGATTCAGATGTCGTTAATGTTGATTCAGGAGACGTGAATGATGATTCAGGAGACGTGAATGTTGATTCAGATGTCGTTAATGTTGATTCAGATGTCGTGGGAAAGGAGATATATTTCCACTTACTTATTAACTTGCTTTTTACATTCTTGGATTAACGTATTTGTATAATCCTCTGTTATAGGTTGCCCTCCCAACTCTTTACACTTATTGTAAAATTCCCAAGCATTATTACAGTCTTTTTTATACAAATAGCATAAGGATAGTTTAAACGTGGTATTTTGGTCTGTCGAATCAAGTTGATATGATTGTAACATAACTGAGATAGCCGAATCTAAATTTATTACCGCTTGTTTTTCATTGAGCGGTTGTAAAAAATAGTATTGAGTAATGAAATATGTCCCATAATCTGTTAATAAATGTGTGTTTTTGGGATTGATAGACAACCCAGTTAAATATTGCTCTTTGGCTTTTTCGAAATCTCCTAATGTTAGATAAACACCACCAAATCCCCAATAAATATCTGTATTTGTAGAATCTAGCAGAAATGCTTGATTAAAGCGATACATAGCAGTTTTCACGTCGCTCTGCAAATATCTAAACCCAAGTTGTATTAAGTGATCCGAAGCTTTCCTGTAAGTAGTATCCTTTTTAAGAGATTCCTCAATTTAACTCTTTATCAGTTTTTTTTTGGTTTTCTGTTTTTGAAGCATATCCGTACTTTGGCAATAACCTAATGTTGGTTTTAGCTTCGTCATTCCATTGTGCTAAAGTTATTTTCTGATCAAACATTGAACTATAAGTTTGTCCAAATGCGCTCGCTGTGAATAATAGGATTAAAAGAATAAGATTTACTTTCATTTTATTAATTGATAGAAGGAAAAATAATTTTCATGAAAAAACCACAAATAACCAACATTTTAATCACTAAATAGGTACACAAAAAACGGTCTCCAATTCTCATTGAAGACCGTCCCTTATTTAAATCAGGGTAATCACTTACCACTAATAACTAACCACTAACAACTAAGCTATCGCTTGTTTTACCAAGTCTGCTGCTTCGCTCAACTGAATAGCAGATTGTACTTTCAATCCACTTTCATCAATCAATTTCTTAGCTTCTGTAGCATTAGTTCCTTGCAAACGAACAATGATTGGAATAGTGATATTGCCTAATTTGTTGTAAGCTTCGATGACACCAGCCGCAACACGGTCGCAACGAACGATACCACCAAATATGTTAATCAAGATAGCCTTCACATTAGGGTCTTTCATGATAATCCTAAAGCCAGCTTCTACTGTTTGTGCATTTGCAGTACCTCCTACATCCAAGAAGTTGGCAGGTTCGCCACCGCTTAGTTTAATCATATCCATGGTAGCCATTGCCAAACCAGCACCGTTCACCATACAACCAACGTTACCATCCAATTTAACAAAGTTCAGGTTAAACTGTCCTGCTTCTACTTCTGTAGGATCTTCTTCGGTAACGTCCCTTAGTTGTGCAATTTCAGGGTGACGCATCAAAGCATTGTCATCCAAGTTCATCTTACAATCCACGGCAATCATTTTCTCATCGCTGGTTTTGAAGAATGGATTGATTTCAATCATACTTGCATCCAAACCAACATACGCATTGTAAAGATTGGTAACGAATTTTACGCAGTTTTTAAATGCTTCTCCCTTCAAACCGAAGTTGAAAGCAATTTTACGCGCCTGAAAAGGCAATAATCCACCACCAGGATGAACCAGTTCCTTAAATATTTTTTCTGGTGTATTGTGCGCCACATCTTCAATGTCCATACCGCCTTCGGTGCTATACATGATTACATTTTGCCCTTTAGACCTATCCAATAATATACTTAGATATAATTCTTTTGTAGGGTTTGGACCATCATAGTAAACGTCTTGTGCAACCAAAATCTTGTTTACTTTCTTACCAGCTTCACCAGTTTGGATGGTAACCAATGTGCCACCAAGAATACCAGTTGCAAAACTTGCAATATCCTCAACGCTCTTGCCCACCTTCACACCGTTCATTCCAGTTTCTATAACCTTGCCCTTACCACGACCACCAGCATGAATCTGTGCTTTTACAACAGCAAACTTATTGTTGGTTTCTGTTTTAATCTGACGGTAAGCTTCTTCGGCCGCCGCAACAGTTTCAACAGCTATGCCTTCTTGCACTGGCACATTATACTTTTTCAGTAATTCCTTCGCCTGATACTCGTGTAAATTCATATAGTTTAAAAATTTCGCCGAAGATAAGAGAAACTATACTAGACCAAAACTAATTGATTATAAATTTCACTATTTATTCTATGAAAACGTTGTAGGTCGGGTTGCAGGATACAAGTTTCTGGTTGCAAGTAACCTGCAACTTGTATCCAGAAACCTGCAACTTTTTATTTCACTGGAAGAAACACTTCCGCCATCATACACCTTGCACTTCCGCCACCATTGGCTTCGATGGTAGATATATCGCTGTGAATAATTTTATTGAAAGATTCCAGTAGCTCGATCTGATTATCATCCAAGCTATTATATGCCTGCGTACTCATTATCAACAGCTTTTCATCTTTATCATTCTTCACGTGTAGCATATTGCCGGCGAAATGATTGAGTTGGTGATAGGTAATGTCTATAATCTGCTTGCCACTGCTTTCCAAAGCTTTCGCCAGATATTCCCTTTCAAAATCTTCGGTGATGGATGCCAGACAAATAACCACATAATCATCCGCAATGCACATCATTACATTGGTGTGATAGATAGGATTACCTTTTTCATCATTAGCCGTAAAAGTGATGGGCGTATAATTCATGGATTTGCAAAACTCGCGCAGCACAAACTTATTGGTACGTTGTGATAAGCACGCATAAGCCATTTGATTGCCTCTATCCAATACCATACTGCCTGTACCTTCCAGATAGGTTTGGTTGTTTTCATACACAGAAAAGTCGATGGTATATTTAACCAAGAACTTTTGCTTGATGGCTTCCAACACATGCGCCTTCCTTTCCAATCGTCTATTTGCTGCAAACATTGGATACAGGCATACCGTGCCATTGCTATGGAAGGATACCCAGTTATTAGGAAAAATAGAGTCGGGGGTATGCGGTTCAGGCGTATCCTGCACCACTGTTACCTCAATTCCATTAGCAATTAGTTTTTCTACAAACGCATCAAACTCCGCCAATGCTTTCAATTGCACATCATCACAATTGGCGGCAGCCACTTGAAATAGATTGTTCACTGCCGTCTCAGCATTGTAAGCAAAGCGAGATGGGCGTATCATTAAAAGGTGATTTGTCATAATTATCATTAGTTATTATTTGTTAGTTATTAGTGGTTAGAGAAATGATAATTACCTTATTATTTCATGAATAAATCAGTATTGCTTATCACTAACAACTAACCACTAATAACTAACAACTAGATAAGTTCGTCTCTCAGCAGCGGCATACTCATGCAATGGAAGCCACCTCTTGCTCTTGACAATTCTGCGGAAGGCATCAATATTACTGTATCTGTAATTGTTTCTACGTCTATCGTTCCAGCTTCCAATCCTTTCACCAATTCCTTTGCTTTTATCACTTTAAAACCATTGGCAGCAAAGGCATCTGTGGTTTTATTGTTTCGGTCGTAAGCCAATACCACCCCTTCTTTCAATGCCAATAAATTGCAACTGTCCGTCCATTGTTCCCTTGCACTGTACGGAAATTCGTTGTTACCACTAAATATTATTTTCACATTGCCGGTGCACCCAAGGTCTGTCTTGCTAATATCAATCAACAGTTCTTCTAAACTTTCAAATGCCTTGGGTTCTTCTGGGTTGTTCTTATTAAACTGTAAAATCTTTATCTTTTCTTCTTTTTTCACCTCCAAAATCCTTTCTATGGCATCTTGGTCTTCGTGCTTCACTGCTTTGGTAGAAAAGTTGCCGAGCATCACCCACACATCCCTTTTCACTTGCGTAAACACGGTATCTATGTGCATATAATCCCTTTTCTTAGGAATTTTGACGATGGTCACCTTATCTACAATCCCTTTTTCAAACATCGTATTGGTAATCTTGGCCGCCGCTTCTGCGCTTGTCCTTTCGCTCACACCCACCAATAAATGGTTGCTGCTTACCACCATTATGTCGCCACCTTCCAGCGTTACCTTCTTTTCATCTTCTTCTTTTGGCAATAAAAAGCTGTACTGACTATCCGACAACTCTATAATGTTATTACTATATTCGGCAAACAATGCATGATTGAAGAAGATGTATTTTGCCAATAACGCTTCCCTAGTTCTTGCTTTTTTGGCGGGTTTATTCAGCAGTACGTAATTATTAATAGTAATGCCAATATCCCTTGTAAAGATAAAGTTGGGAATAGGCGCAAACAACAATTGCTTCTCTTTCGATGTTCCCGAAACAAATGTTTTGGCCAATTCCTTTGCCGTATAAGCCAACAATTCCTTGCTTGTGGAGTATGTGCAGCCTTCTATAGCACATACCGCCGAAACCAGTTCTGTTTTTATACTTGTATCTTCCAACACTTCTGCCAATAGCCATTGCAACTCTATTACCTTATCACTTTTAAAAAAATCTTCGTGGTCAGGCTTATAGAAGTTCCTTTTGTTTTCGGCAGCGTCTATTTCTTTCAGCTTCCCTTTTATCTTTTCAGGATCAAGGAAATACAAAAGTATTTTGGTGTAATAATCGTATTCATTCTTACGAATGGTTTCCAAATGCACAATATCCTCAAACAACCAATCCTGCGCCTTTGAGGGTACTACCTTTCCTAATCCACTATCCGGACTATGCACCAATAACCTTCTCAATCTTCCTACTTCTGATGTAACAGATACTTTAGCACTCATAATTTTCATTTAGTCAAAAGTCATAAGTCGATACTCTTTTCGATTTATAACTTGCCTCTTAATTATACCAAACCCACTTATTTAGTTTTCAAATCTACTTGTTTTTTACTTACCACTTTTCAATTACAACATTCAACTCCTTTCCATTTTCAAAGGAATAAATCGTACAAACATTTCCTCACTATACCAACCTTCTTGTTTAGTTTTACGAATTACTTCCGCATGTTGGTGCATTTTATACGCAAAATTTTTCATCTGCGCCTTAGTTTCCCACACGCTAAAGGTTGCTTGCTTTATAAACGGCACCTCCCCTATTCCTACCGATGTTATCAAACCATCTGCGCCCTTCATTTGCTGGGCAACGCCATCTACATTACCCCAAAAAGCCTTTAGTTTACTCAATCGTATGGTTGCCCTTGTAAGCACTACAATACTACCTTCATAATCTGTTTGTTTGGGTAGTTTGCCAAAAACTTCCCTTCCATCCCAAGTTCCATGTCCTTCTATGGGTTGCATAGAAAGGATGGAAACTTCTGCCCTAAATAACCTAAACCAGCTAATAATAAAAGGAATTGCAACGGTAGAAGGGCTTTCGCTAACCATTAATATCGCCCATTGATTCCAATCTGGGTGTTTATCAAATGTGCCGTTCTTGCCACAGCCCATCAGTTTATAAAAAGAGATTTTTTGATTGATAAATAAAGGAAAATGGAACAAAGCCATCGAAAATATGCCCACCAAACCCCCATACCGGGGATAACGTGCAATGGTGAGGGTACATATCATGTGGGTAAAAATAGGGAAAATACGCTTGCAAATAGATAGAAATACCAACCCATTAGCATGAAATTTATTGGTAAATACAAATGTTTATGCCATGTATCATTATAGAATTGGATTAATACATGTGTATTTGCCATGTATCATTATAGGAATGGCATAATACAAGTGTATTTGCTTAAAAACATACCGTTTATTGATTAATACAAATGTATTTGTTTAAAAACATACCGTTTATTGATTAATACACGTGTATATGCTTAAAAACATACCGTTTATTGATTAATACATGTGTACGGAGCAATAAACGGTATGTTTATGAAATTTTACAATAAAAAAGAAGGGCTACCCATCTGGATAGCCTGAGGGTGTAATTTAAACTGTGTCAAGGTCAAAATAAAATTAGACCTTTAACAGGATAAATTATGAGAGATAAAAAAGACACGTCATTTACGTTTGATTATGAGGCGGTAAAAAACTATGCCTTGGAGCAGTTGAAAAGTGGCAAACCCCTTTTGGGAAAAGGAGGTGCCTTGGCACCGCTTTACAAATC
>JANYEU010000368.1 GCA_025362915.1 Chitinophagaceae bacterium
AAACTCGGTTCATAAACGCCTAATTTACCCGATGATTCAAAACTTTCCGACACCTTAACAGTGTATACATTCCCAACTTTTTCTGTTTCCATCTGCTCATTTTTTGTCCATTTTGCTGACAAGCTATTTCAGGAGATGACAACCTTTCTGCTCACCAATTACAGAAAACTGTTAATCAATTACAGCAGGCCGCCAGTTATGTTGTACATTATTAAGTAAGGGTTGGAGTAACCTTGGCCCCTCATCAAAGATAATTTAAGATATTTATTTAATTAAACCCACTAACATACCAAGTATGTTCATTTATGAAATATAATTTCAAGATAGAAGTGCATTACTAACAACTATTTACCCCTGTTGCTGTTTTACTTTAATACAAAATAAAAAATGGAGTCAGTAAATATCATTTGGTTCAGGAGGGATTTACGTTTGGCGGATAATGCAGCATTGTATCATGCACTAAAAAGTGATAATGCAGTGCTGCCGATATTTGTTTTTGATAGGAATATTTTGGATAAACTAGAAGATAAGGCTGATAGAAGGGTGGAGTTTATTTATGCCGCACTCGCTGAAATGCAACATCAATTAACCGAAATGGGTAGTACCCTTACTGTTTTATATACCACGCCTATTGAGGCTTTTAAACAATTATTGGCTCATTATTCAATAAAAAAAGTATTTACCAACCACGATTATGAGCAATATGCCATGGATAGGGATGCGCAGATTGCAGAATTGTTGCATGAAAATGGGGCTAGCTTACATACCTGTAAAGACCAGGTAATTTTTGAAAAGGATGAGGTTACAAAGGATGATGGTAAGCCATATACGATTTTTACACCTTATAGTAACAAATGGAAAGCTGCACTGAAACCCTTTCATCTGAAGGCATACCCTACCGAAAAGTATTTTAATAACTTTTATAAACAGACCCCACAACCCCTGCTTACATTGGAAAGTATGGGTTTTGTTGCGGTGGACAAACCTTTTCCAAGCAAAGAATTGAACCTTGCCTTGGTGAGTAAATATCAACAACAAAGAAATTTTCCTGCTATAAAAGGAACTTCGCAATTGGGTGTTCATCTTCGGTTTGGAACGGTTAGTATCAGAGAAATTGGACAGCAATGCCAAGGCCTGAATGGTACTTTTTTCAATGAGTTGATATGGCGGGATTTTTATCATGCCATCCTTTGGCATTTTCCACATGTGCGCCTTGGGGGGGCTTTTAAGAAAGAATATGAGCAGATAGAATGGGGGAATAATGAGACTTATTTTGAGAAATGGTGTGCCGGACAAACGGGCTATCCCATAGTGGATGCGGGAATGCGGGAACTGAATGCCACAGGTTTTATGCACAACAGGGTGCGGATGATTGTAGCTTCTTTTCTTACCAAACATTTATTGATAGACTGGCGTTGGGGAGAACTATACTTTGCCCAAAAACTACTCGACTTTGATTTTGCAGCCAATAATGGTGGTTGGCAATGGGCAGCAGGATCTGGCTGTGATGCCGCACCTTATTTCAGGGTTTTTAATCCTACACTACAAACAGAAAAGTTTGATAAAGACCTGAAATACATTAGAAAATGGGTGCCTGAATTGGATAGTTTTAACTATCCACAGCCTATTGTGGTGCATGAGGTTGCCCGTAAGAAAGTATTAGAAATTTACGCAAAAGCATTGAAGGGAGAAGGGTAGGTTAAGCCTTACTCATTACATAAATAATGGAACTGCAAAGTTTGTTATTACTAGATGCTTTTAGGTTAGACATCAATCCATTCCAAACTGCTTTTATCAGGTTCGATTTGCCAGTTTTGTATTGCTCACTTAGCATACTTACATAAAAACTATCAAACCACATGGGATTATAAGCTTCAATCTTAAAGCCTTTTAGCGCAGCTAGTTGTTTCATGCTTGCCGGAGAAAAATGATATAAGTGGCGGGGAACATCGTACGCTGCCCAATAATCACCATAATTGGCGGCATCGGTACTTGTATAATTGGGAACGGCAATAATCAGCTTGCCATTTTGTTTCAATATGGAAAAATACTTTTCTAAGTACCCGTGCAGGTTATGTACATGTTCCAGCACATGCCACATGGTGATAACATCGAAAGTATTTGGTTGAAAAGAAAACAAGTCTTCCGGATCATTAAGGAATAAACCAAACTTATCAACTGCAACCTTTCTTGCGGTGGCATCAGGTTCTAATCCTGTCACCTTCCATCCTGCCTCCTGCATGGTATTGGCAAAAGCACCTGTACCGGCACCTACATCCAGCAAGTTTCCATTAGATAATTTGGTAGCATCAACTATCAAATCTTTCTTTTGTCGCAAAGTAATGTTCCGTACCCGATGGTACAGTTTATTAATTAGACCTTCTTGCGTATCTGAGTGTGAAACGTAGCTTGTAGATTGGTAAAATGCCCCGATACCTACTTCGTCGGGCACATTTTGGGTAAAGCGCAGGGTGCAATTGCTGCACTCCCATATTTCAAAATAGGTATTGCTTACGGTGTAATCCTTAGCCTTTAACTGAGGGGTTATTTGGGAACTATTGCAGCAAGGACATTGCTGATAGGTAATTATTGATGCCATTAAAGTAGGTATAGCAGATTAAATATAATAGTATAACAAGGCAAAAACACCCATCAATGCAAGGATGAGGGCATAAACCCACCAATAATCCTCTTCTTTGTGCTTGATAATCATCTCCAGTTTATCATCTTCTGTTTCTTCGGTAAGAATCAGGTTTTCGCCAGTGCTGTATAGTTCAACAAGGTTTGCCCTTGTATCGTTGGTGTTATTCAATTTAATATCAACAGAGGGAATAACGGTAGCGTCTGTATCTGCAATGAATAGTAAT
>JANYEU010000090.1 GCA_025362915.1 Chitinophagaceae bacterium
AAAAGCTTTTATCAATCAACAACCCAAATGGAGTTGTTTAGTAGTTAAATAACCTGTCAACCTATATCAGGCAGGAACAGCCTTACACTATCGACTTACGACTTTTAACTTTCTACTCTTCTTCCTAATTTCTTGTAAAGAGTGTTGTTACCATTAGTGGTATTCATATTGTTTCGGTGCAAGTGATTGATAATATGGGCAAGATAATAAAGATTGTTTCATTGAAAGATGCGACTAACTCTACATTGTCTGTAAGTGGTTTGCCAGCAGGATTATATTATCTGCGTGTTCAAACTACTGATGAAAAAGTGAATGGGGTTGGGATGGTGAAGGAATAGGTAGTTAGTTATGAGATATGGATTATTAGTGAACAGCCTCAATATTATTTGTAAAGTGCAGCTACTATCAATATGGTAATCGCTGCACTTTCATTTTACTTACCTACTTGTTAAAAACTTGTGGGAACTGGGAAATTCACCAAAAAATTATTCCCAACTTGCGCCTCTTCCCCCTACCTTTGCAATCCTTTACTTATCCCTATTTGGTAACATTGGGTAAAACTCTAGTTTAAAAATGGTATAACTTACTCTTTTTCAATGCTTAGGTAAGCTTTCATCTACTGATGATAAGTTGTTTTTTAGACAAACCGGTTTATAAAATATTATGTCAACAACAATTATTAACAACAGGGTAAACTTCGGAAGAACCAAACACTTAGCAGAAGCCCCCGACTTACTAGACATCCAGTTACAATCTTTTAGGGAATTCTTTCAGTTGGAAACAACGCCCGATAAGCGTAACATAGAAGGATTGTTCCGTGTATTTAAGGACAACTTCCCCATCACCGATACGAGAAACATCTTTGTATTGGAGTTCTTGGATTACTTCATCGATCCCCCACGCTATTCTATTGATGAGTGTATGGAACGCGGGTTGACGTATGCTGTGCCGTTGAAAGCTAAGCTACGTTTGAGCTGTAACGATGAAGAGCACGTCGATTTTCAAACCATCGTTCAGGATGTATTCTTAGGAAACATTCCATACATGACCCCTCGTGGTACGTTTGTGGTTAATGGTGCTGAGCGTGTGGTTGTTTCTCAGTTGCACCGTTCACCTGGTGTATTCTTTGGTCAGTCAGTTCACCCTAATGGTACCAAGATATACTCTGCAAGGGTTATTCCTTTCAAGGGGGCCTGGATGGAGTTTGCTACAGACATTAATAATGTAATGTATGCGTACATCGATCGTAAAAAGAAATTCCCTGTAACAACATTGTTGCGTTCTATCGGTTTCGAAACTGATAAGGATATTCTTGAATTGTTTGGCATGGCCGAAGAAATAAAGGCTACCAAGGCAGAATTAGAAAAACATGTAGGTCGCAAGTTAGCTGCACGTGTATTACGTACATGGGTGGAAGATTTTGTGGATGAAGATACCGGTGAAGTAGTTTCTATTGAACGTAACGAAATTGTTATGGAGCGTGACAGTGTTCTAGACCTTGATGGTGTGGATACTGTAATAGAAATGGAAATAAAGAGTCTTTTCTTACAAAGGGAAGATGTAGGTGGAGATTATGCCATCATCTATAATACACTTAATAAAGATACTTCAAACAGTGAATTAGAAGCGGTTCAGCACATTTACCGTCAATTGCGCGGTGCCGATGCCCCTGATAATGAAACTGCACGTGGTATTATTGATAAATTATTCTTCAGCGACAAACGTTACGATTTAGGTGAGGTTGGTCGTTACAAAATCAATGGTAAACTCGGTTTGGAATATCCTTTGACTAAAAAGGTATTGACCAAGCAAGACATCATTGAAATTGTAAAATACCTTGTTCGTTTAACCAATGCAAAGGCTGATATTGATGATATTGATCACTTGAGCAATCGTCGTGTTAGAACAGTTGGTGAACAATTATACGCACAATTCGGTGTTGGTCTTGCCCGTATGGCACGTACCATCCGTGAGCGTATGAACGTTAGGGACAATGAGGTATTTACTCCGGTAGATTTGATTAACGCCAGGACTTTAAGTTCTGTTATCAACTCATTCTTTGGTACTTCTCAGTTGTCCCAGTTCTTGGATCAAACCAATCCTTTGTCAGAAATTACGCACAAACGTCGTATTTCAGCGCTAGGGCCAGGTGGTTTGAGCAGAGAAAGGGCAGGCTTTGAAGTTCGTGACGTACACTACAGCCACTATGGTCGTTTGTGTACCATCGAAACACCGGAAGGACCAAACATCGGTTTGATTTCTACCTTGTGTGTTCATGCCAAGATTAACGACATGGGCTTTATTGAAACACCTTATCGTACTGTGGCAAACGCTAAAGTAAATACCAAGGACTTGGTTTATTTGAGCGCAGAAGCAGAAGAGAATGTGAAGGTGGCTCAGTCTAACTCTCCTATTGATGATGAAGGTAACTTCTTGGAAGATAAGGTTGTATCCAGAGATACGGGTGATTTTCCAATACTTGACAAGGGTGAAGTAGAATATATGGACGTTGCCCCTAACCAAATTGTTGGTTTGAGTGCTTCGCTGATTCCTTTCCTTGAACATGATGATGCGAACCGTGCCTTGATGGGATCGAACATGCAACGTCAGGCGGTACCATTGGTTCGTATGGAAGTACCTATTGTTGGTACTGGTTTGGAAGGAAAAGCTGCACGTGATGCACGTATCCAGATTCATGCAGAAGGTACGGGTGTTGTTGAGTTTGTAGATGCAAACGAAATACATGTACGTTATGATAGGAATGACTTAGATCGTTTGGTTTCATTTGATGAGGATTTGGTTAACTATAAACTAACCAAGTTCGTTAAAACCAACCAAGCTACCTGTATCAACTTGCGCCCTGCTGTAAAGAAAGGACAAAAGGTTGTGAAAGGTGATTTCTTGACAGAAGGTTATGCTACTAAAGGTGGCGAACTTGCCTTGGGAAGGAACTTGCTTGTTGCGTTCATGCCTTGGAAAGGTTACAACTTTGAAGATGCGATTGTAATCAACGAGCGTGTAGCAAGAGAAGATATGTTTACTTCTGTTCACATTGATGAATATGAATTGGAAGTACGTGACACTAAATTGGGTGAAGAAGAACTGACTCCGGATATTCCAAACGTAAGTGAGGAAGCTACAAAAGATTTGGATGAATTCGGTATCATCAGGATTGGTGCAACCATTAAGGAAGGCGATATTTTGATAGGAAAGATTACACCAAAAGGTGAAAGCGATCCTACCCCAGAAGAAAAATTGCTTCGTGCAATCTTCGGTGACAAGGCTGGCGATGCAAAAGATGCTTCATTGAAAGCTCCTAACGGAACTGAAGGTGTGGTAATCGATAAGAAACTTTTCCAACGTGCCAAGAAAGATAAGAACTCTAAGGTTAAGGAAAAGGCACAGTTAGAAAAAGTTGAGAAAGCTCACCAAATAGCTGTTGAGGAAATCAGGGAAAACTTGATGAGCAAACTTCAGGTGTTGTTGAAGGACAAGACATCTCAAGGTGTATCTAACAACTTCGGAGAGTCTTTGATAGGTAAGGGTGCTAAATTCAACCAAAAGAATATTGCTTCTATAGAATTCTCTAGTGTTAATCCTTTGGGTTGGACTGGTGAAGCTGAAACAGATCATTATATCAATGTATTGTTGCACAACTATACCATTAAGTTTAATGAGGAGTTGGGTCGTTACAAACGTGAGAAGTTCAATATCTCTATCGGAGATGAATTACCTGCCGGTGTTTTGAAATTGGCTAAAGTATATCTTGCTGTTAAGCGTAAGCTGAAAGTGGGAGATAAGATGGCTGGCCGTCACGGAAATAAGGGTATCGTTGCCAAGATTGTTCGTGCAGAAGATATGCCTTTCATGGAAGATGGAACACCGGTTGATATTGTATTGAATCCATTGGGTGTACCTAGTCGTATGAACCTTGGTCAGATTTACGAAACCATTCTCGGTTGGACAGGTTTGAAACTAGGTTTGAAATTCGCCACCCCAATATTTGATGGTGCCAGTACCACTCAAATTGAAGAATTGTGTGTGAAGGCAAACATTCCAAGAAACGGACATACTTATCTGTATGATGGTGAAACAGGAAACCGTTTTGACCAAAAGGCAACTGTGGGTGTTATCTATATGATTAAACTACACCACATGGTTGATGATAAGATGCACGCACGTTCTATAGGACCATATAGTTTGATTACACAACAGCCTCTTGGTGGTAAAGCACAATTTGGTGGTCAGCGTTTTGGTGAAATGGAGGTTTGGGCTTTGGAAGCTTATGGTGCTTCCAGCATCTTGCAAGAGTTGCTTACACTTAAATCTGATGATATCATTGGTCGTGCAAAGACTTATGAAGCAATCGTTAAGGGTGAGAATATTCCAAAACCTGGTATTCCAGAATCATTCAACGTATTGGTTCATGAATTGAGAGGTTTAGGTTTGGACTTGAAATTTGAGTAATCTTATTCTCAGTAAATAAATAAAAGGTGTTGTACATTAATTGTACAGCACCTTTTTTGTTTCCCCCACATTTGCCAAATCTCTCCTTTATAATTTAGAAATTTCCCCCAAGTGACATTAGTTAGTTGAATGTATTGCGATTAGTGTTACCTTCATTTTTCAATTAATAGCTATATGAAACATTTTAAAATTTATACTAAGCAAGATGTATTGGCACACACAACTGTCCGTCGGTTTGAAACCAAGATTGGGGAAAGAATACAAGTATTAAAAGATGTTAAAGACTTAGATGAGTCCCTCCAGAACTCTCCTGCGCGCTATGTTATCATCGGCATTTCTGAATCTTTAGGTGCAAAAGCAAACCTAATATCCGAGGATACGCCTAGTATATGGTTGCCATTCTTACAATCCTTTTTAAATGTTCAAAGTAATGATTTTCTGGAAGGAGGTGAAATGCTGTTATTGGGTCATTTTGATTTTAGTGACTTGGCATATGTGATAGAACAATCTGCAAGATCATTTGATGAAAAGGTTGATGCATATCGTCATGCAGTGAACATTATTGATGATGAATTAGAGCAAATTATCCATATAATCACTCAAAACAAAAAGCTACCAATTGTAATAGGGGGAGGGCAAAACAACGCTTACCCATGCATAAAAGGTGCAGCGAAAGGTTGGTTTAAAAGTGGTGTAATTCCTTTTGCCCAGGTTAATGCGATGAATGTGGATGCCCGTGCCGATTATGGTCCATTGGAAGGTAGGCATAATGGGAATGCCTTTAGATATGCAGAAGAGGATGGGTATATGGAAAAATATTGTGTGATCGGTCTCCATGAAAATGCAATTCAACAAAATGTTTGGATGGATATAGTCAATAACCCTTTTATTGATTGTATCACGTTTGAAGATATTTTCTTACATGAGAAAAGAACCTTCCAAGAAGCGATAGACCATGCAACAGAATTTACCATCGATACTTTGTGCGGCATTGAACTAGACTTGGGAAGTATTGAAAATAATTTCTCTGGTACTGGATTCCCGACTGGTATTACGCCCATGCAAGCAAGGCAATACGTTTTCTTTTCTGCCATTGACAGCCAGCCAGCCTATTTGCATATCAGCGAAGGGGATAATGTATATGATAAAAATAACGAAGCTGCAGCAGGCAGTTTAATAAGTTATCTGGTTACCGACTTCATGAAAGCTATGCTACAAGGATATTAGATAGGTACTATTTACTAGTATTTATAAGAGACAAGGAAATGTGATACCAATTATATTTCCTTGTCTCTTTTTTCTAGTATTGATAGGTAAAGAATGCTTACATTTCAAAATAGGCTTGGCTGCCACCTACCCATTTCTTATCTGCATTATACCTTACACCAATCATTTTTCCTTTGCTTAAACGTGCCAAGTTGTTTGTGGCAAACGGTCTTGTAGCATCTTTTGGCCAAAAGTAAAAGATGCGTATCTCTGCTTTTGCAGGTTCATTAGGTGTTTTTATTATGTCAGCATACCTTACTTTTCGCTGTAATATCCAATTGTGTTTATCCACAACTGCATCAAAATCCTTTGGTGTAACATCTATCACCACCCCTTGACCTGCAAAGGAGAATAGCGGTTTTAATACATAATTCTCCAAATCTTCAGGTGTTGATTGCATTTCATCCAAAAAAGTAGTTTCTGGTACATATCTATGCTTGATAAACGGTAAGGTATATTTACTTATCCTGTAAAACCAATTAGGATGCGGCACCCATTCTACGTCTAGTTCTTCTGTAAAAAGCTTTCCCTTATCCTGTATCTCTTGTGTTTGATGCAATATTTCATCAAAGATTATCCTATTATATATCCGCTTCACCTGAATCTTATTACCCTCTTTCCAATAGAAAAGTTGCTTCCCTTCCTTTATCAATTCAGTCAGGCAAACAGTTTCAACGCCCGTATATTCTTTCGTAAAGTAGAAGTCAATCCTTGTTTTTTGTTGTTCGGGAAATATCTCCAACAGGATACAATTTTCTACCGGATACTCATCCGTAATAATCTCTTGTAAAAGTTGTATATAACTTTCCTTGTTCAGTCCATTGAGGTAAGTACTGTAATTGGCAGGTACATCAAAACATCTTCTAGTTACTTCGTCATGCCATACCTGATAGGCAAACAAAGATGGGAAGCCCTGCATCTCTACCAATTGTGGTTCTATTTCGCCATTATCATTCTCGCATATTCCAAAATCGAAGGCAATAAAATCTGAGTGCTTGCTTTCATTGGGGACATTCAATTCTGCCGGTACCGCATTCTTGGTAAGGGCTTTAAAATTGGGTTGTAGCAGCGCGTCAATAATGCTTTCGCAGGTGGAAAGCATTTTTTTTGTAAATGATTTATCAATAAATATGGGCGTTTCTGCCAAACGGAATTCTATTGCTCCAGGATATTTGCTGTTTATTTCCTTTAGGTAAGTCTCATATTTCTCTTCTGTAAAATTGGCATTGAAACCTTCCCTTATTGATACTACCATGTTTTCCTTTGTTTATTAAGCCAAAGATAATCCGCTCTTTTTTTCTAGGCAAAGCACATCATATTATAATCCCCTTTCCCTCTCGGCGTGTGCGGTAAAGTTTTCTTTTATCAGTGTTACTACCTTTTTATCTATTGGAAGATGAACATCATTTTCGGTAAGGCTATCCCATTCTATCCACCTAAAAACTTCACTCTGCCCATTAGGGTCTGCAATCTGATGTGGTTCAAAATCAAAAGGGATGGTCTTTGTTGCCAAATTTATCTTGTCTAATGGTTTTATAAAGTAATAGATAGATAGAATCTGCTGGCTTGGATTGAATGCCGAAACCTGATAATAATCGGTGGTATATATATGATCCCCTATCTCCACATCCAGATTTGTTTCCTCTTTAAACTCCCTTTTCAAACAGTCCCGTGTTCCCTCGCCGAGTTCCATTCCGCCACCAGGAAATTTGGTGAAATAGTTTCCTCTTATATATTCATCGCTTACCAAAACCCTTCTTTTATCTAATAATATACCATAAACCCGTATGGTAAATCCTTTCAATACTATTCTAGCATTGCTTTCGGGTTGTGAAGATTGGCTATTGGTGTTTTTATTCATAATTATTCTTATTGCTTTTGTTTACTTGGCCTTGATAGTCTTTTTGACAGTATTTGCTTCCTTAATAAATTGTGGCGGTTCCACTTTTGCAAATATCAGTTGCGGACTCAATCTTGGCATTATCTTCCGCATTTCCTCGCAAGTACGTCCGGTAGCGTCGGCATACTTCCACGTTACACCATTATCCGGAGAAACTGCCAGCAAGGTAGATTTTGAAATGATGGTACCAAACTGCATCTTGGTTTCGGTAATCTGTTCCACCGTACATTGAAATTCAAAATTTAGCTTCACTATGGACAATACATCACCAAACTTTATCGACCTTATCTGTATGCCCTGTTGTACCCTTTGTGCATCTGCCGTTTGCAGGGTATTCATCACCCGTGCCTCTGTCATCACATTCAGCCTTGCCTTAGGCAGTGCATCAATAATGATATACTTCATTATCGTTTTGTAATCTTTCCTTATCGTGGCATCGGCATATATCCTAGCCTGTGCGCGTACGTTGGTAATTTGTTGGGTGTATTGCGCGGAAACTGTGGTAGTAAGCAGCAAAAGAGCGGCTATATATACGTGGGTTTTATGCATGATTCAATCTATTTACAAATGAAACTAATTCTGCGTAGCAAGGTACATTTTTTAGTAAACCGAATGCTTTTATAGGAGAAAATCTTTTGTTATTGAATAGGTTTTATGATTTAATGGAATGTTTTGGTCTGGAAAATTATTTCTCCTAATGATTTTGATTGTATTGAGATGCTTCATAAACTGTAGCAGATGCTCCATAAGCTGTAGCGGATGCTCCATAAGCTGTAGCGGATGCTTAATAAGCTGTAGCAGATGCTCCATAAGCTATAGCAGATGATCCATAAGTTGTAGCGGATGTTCATAAGCTATAGCGGATAAATTAAAAGAAGCAATGTTTTACAATATCATTGCTCTTACAAGTTTCAATATCTGTAGAGATAAGATGAAATATCCAAACCATCTCTTTTTCTTATGTTTGTATCAATGGAAAAACAAGAAATGAAACATTGTCCAAAATGTAACACAGCTTTTATCTGCAAAGCCGATGATATTGCAAACTGCCAATGTTATGGTATTGAATTGCATGAAGCGGCAAGACGCTTCTTATCAAGCACAGGGTTTGATTGCTTATGCAAGGCTTGTTTGGTAGAAATAAATTCATTAGCAATAAATAAAAAAAAGAACCTTTCTTAATTCTACAACAATAATTAACCTACCATATTCCCCCACTTACCGCCCTTGAGATGCAACTTCCCTAAATAGACTTGTTTATAGTACTTGGTAAATGATATTTTTGATTCATCAAACAAGAAATACAAGTATGAAGAAACTATACAAATGGGTATTTATAACGCTAATAATATGTACTGCCTCATCGCTTTTTGCCCAGACAAGGGTGACCGGTGTGGTAAAAGATAATCACGGAAGGATAATGCGAGGGGTAAACATCTCTATAAAAGATAGCTATGATGGGGGCGTGAGCGATTCTGCGGGTAGGTTTTCTTTTAAATGTTACGACAAAGGAGCGCAGACCATCATTGCCAAAAGCATTGGTTACAAAACCATACAACAACCAATTGTATTAGCAGGAGAACCGGTATCCATTAACTTTTCACTACGGGAAGAAATCAATGAACTCACCGCTGTAACCGTTACTGCGGGCAGCTTTGAAGCCGGGGATAAAAAACGTGCGGCTACTGTATTAAACTCTCTCGATGTGGTAACAGTGGGCGGTGCCAATGGCGATATTACCAATGCACTAAAAACATTGCCCGGTGCGCAACAGGTGGGCGAACAGGAAGGTTTGTTTGTACGTGGAGGTACTGGCTACGAAACAAAGCAATTTATAGATGGCACCATGGTGGCCAATCCCTACGGCGCAAGTGTGCCAGACATTGCCAGCCGTGGACGTTTTTCTCCTTTTTTGTTTAAGGGAACTGTTTTCAGTACGGGTGGTTATTCAGCGCAGTATGGTCAGGCATTGAGTAGTGCCGTCATTTTGGAAACAATAGATTTGCCCGAATCTTCTCAGGCATCAGCTTCTATCTCTTCAGTGTTTTTGGGTGCAGGTTTGCAAGAGTTGGCAAAGAACAAGAAATCGTCGTGGGGTGTAAACTATGGCTATGTAAATCTGGTCTTATATTTTGCCCTCGTTTCGCAAGGGCCTGCCTACTTTCATAAGCCAGAGGTTCATAATGCCGATGCCAATTTTAGAATCAAGACAAAGGGTGGAATGATAAAGTATTATACCACTTTTGGGGCAAGCAATATTGGTATCCGTCGTCCCAATATTGATTCTTTTTTAATGAACAATGCTTTCAGAATCGTCAATTACAACTGGTACAATAACCTTAGTTGGCGCGAATATCTAGGTAAGGGTTGGCGGATGAACCTTGGTAGTAGTGTTAGCCTTAATACAGATAAGATAAACCTGCAGATACAAAATCAACTTAACCAACGTGCCTATACAAACCTTAGTTACATAGATAGTACCAATGTAGCAATAACAAGTCACCAAAATTTGGCACAACTAAAGGCCGTGTTCGAGAAGAAACTATCGGGTATTAGTGCCATACGTTTTGGGGGAGAATATTGGTACGGAACAGTGAAAAGTGTGGTAAACGACACCAATCATTTATTGACAGATAACTTCGCCTCCCTCTTTAGCGAAGCAGATATATACCTTACCAACGATTTGGCCGCTAAGATTGGGGTGCGTTCAGAATATTCATCGCAAGTTGGGCAATTCAATGTAGCCCCCCGTATATCACTTGCCTATAAAACAGGCGAACATTCGCAGATGAGTGCCGTGTATGGACAGTTTTATCAAAAGCCAGAAAACAATTATCTGTATTATGGCAACAAAGATTTGGGCTATGTGAAAGCAACGCATTACCTATTGAATTATATGAAGACCACTACCCTGCAAACATTCAGGCTGGAAGCTTTTTATAAGAAATACGACAACCTGATAGAAACGCCGCCTACCTATCAGTTCGATAATAACGGCAGTGGCTATGCACAAGGGATAGAATTATTCTGGCGAGATAAGAAAACCATTCAAGGATTGGATTATTGGGTCAGCTACTCTTATCTGGATACCAAGCGTCAGTTCGATAAATATCCTACGCAACTTGCCCCCACTTTTGCCGCCACGCATACGGCCTCGTTGGTAGTAAAAAGGTTTTTTACCAAACTGAATACAGGCATCAACTTCACCTATTCCTTTGCAACAGGTAGACCTTATTATTACTTTCAGCCCGCAGGAAATAAATATATCATAGGCGATGAGGGTACAACCAAGAATTATAATACATTTGGGTGCAGCGTAAATTACCTTGCCAAGATAAAGAAATCGTTTGTGGTGTTTGTGGCAAGTGCTACCAATATATTCAATAGCAACAATGTGTATGGGTACAATTATAACCACAATGGCAGTTACAAGCAAGAGATAACTTCGCCAGCACCACGGTTCTTTTTCTTAGGGGCATTTCTCAGTTGGGGTGTGGATAGACGGCAGGATGCAATCAATAATAATTTATAGACCCCCTCCCCTGAAGGGGTGTTACGCAGGTCTGGGCAAATATATTTTTAACTCTCCATGTCTCCCTCTAGGGGATAGGGGCAAAACAACAACAATGAAAAAAGTACTCGTTATCGTTAGCCTATTAGTGGCTACAATGGTTAATGCACAATCCAAGTTTGAGGGTGCGATGGTTAAAGGTTTAGGACAATTAAAGGATGCAAAAACAGCCGCAGACCTTACCGATGTTTCTTCCTTTTTTGAAAGGGTAGGCGATGCCGAAAAAACACAGTGGTTGCCTTATTATTATGCGGCATTATCTCTATACAGAAGTGCTTGGGTAGATAAAAGCCTTGACAAAGACAAGGTAGCAGATAAGTGCAAAGACTACATTAGCAAGGCGCAAGCCATTGAAAACAATGCAGACCTTTATTGTTTGGTGCAGCAAGTGGCTGTTTTGCAAATGATGGTTGACCCAATGAGCCGATGGCAAACTTATGGAGTGCAAGCAAAAGATGCTTTGGCCAGTGCCACAAAAGCCGACCCCACCAATCCCCGTATTTATTACCTGCAAGGCATGACCACTTACAATACACCCGAAGCTTATGGTGGTGGAAAGGCGGTGGCAAAACCATTGTTCCAAAAGTCAGTAGACTTATTCAAAACTTATGTACCAGCCAAACCATTCTATCCAACTTGGGGTAAAGAAGAAGCGGAAAAGATGTTGGCAGCGTATAATTAGCATTTGATATGGAGCAATTAATTAAGGATATAAAGCAACTAGAAGGGGAGGAATAAAATGGCTATTATTCTTTATGTTCTTAACAGATTATAACTGATAGCCCAAGACAACTATCTTAGCGGCTCAATGTTATAACTGAATGCAATCTGTAATAAAGGTTTCAAATCTTACTAAACACTTCAAAGGACTTACGGCTGTAAACGATTTATCTTTTTCTGTAAACAAGGGTGATGTATATGGTTTTCTAGGGCAGAACGGTGCTGGCAAAAGCACCACCATCCGTATGTTGCTTACCCTCATCGCTCCTACAAGTGGAGAGATAGAGCTGTTTGGAATGAATATTAAAACCCACCGTTCGGATATATTGCGTCAGGTGGGTGCCGTAGTAGAAAAGCCTGATGTTTATAAATACTTATCTGCCTACGAGAATGTTGCCCTGTTTGCCAAGTTGAGTGGCGTAAAGGTTACGGAGAAACTGGTGATGGATCAATTGGAAATGGTGGGTTTGGCTTCTCGTGCAAAAGATATAGTTAAGACTTTCTCCCAAGGGATGAAGCAACGGCTGGGCATTGGTATCGCCTTGGTACACAATCCGCAATTGATTATTTTGGATGAACCAACCAATGGTCTAGATCCTCAAGGCATCGCCGATATAAGAAATCTGATACTACATTTAAGTAAGGAAATGGGCAAGACTATTGTTGTTTCTTCGCATTTATTGAGTGAGATAGAACAGGTGGCAAGCCGATTATTGATAATTGATAAAGGAAAAAAACTGGTAGAAGGTAATGCCCACGAACTCTTCGATCCAGCCCAGACCATTGTGGAAATAGAAACAACCGACAATCATTTTGCGTTGCAACAATTGCAACAGAGTACTTGGAACAGTTTATTGCAACCTCAACGAAGCCACAGCATTTTACTGAAACTTCATCGCAACCTGATACCAGAATTACACAAGAATCTGGTAGAGATGAATGTGCAGGTCATTTCTTTTCAGCCGCGCCATAATTTGGAAGACTTCTTTTTACAAATCACTTCGAACAACCAACATGTACAAGCTTTTACAAATTGAGTTATACAAGATATTCAAACGTCCACGCACGTACATTGCTTTCTTGGCAATCACTGCATTAGTGGGCGTAATACAATTGGGATTGGTAAAGAACGGAGAGGATTACGTAAACTTCGTAATGGGAAACGTGATGCAATCCTTTTCTTTCGATGGCAAGTTATTGAATGGATACCTAGTTTGCTACATCCTTTTGCAACTATTATTGGTTCATGTTCCATTGTTGATAGCCCTCGTTGCCGCCGATATGATTAGTGGTGAGGCAAACATGGGAACGCTTAGGCTAATGCTTACCAAACCCATCAGTCGCAATCAATTCTTACTGGCAAAATTCCTTGCATCCGCCATCTATACCTTGATGTTATTGATATGGATTGCCTTCCTTGCCCTGTTTGTAAGTATGTTCCTCTTTGGCGTGGACGACATGGTCATTCAAAAAACAAACTATCTCGTACAACTACCCGTTGGTGATGTTTTCTGGCGGTATGTCGGTGCCTTTGGTTTTGCTTCCTTATCCATGCTTTCCGTGGCAGCACTAGGTTTCTTCTTGTCAAACTTTGCAGAGAATTCTATCGGACCAATCGTTGCCACCATGAGTGTCATTATCTTCTTCACCATCCTCAGTACCATGAGTATTCCTTTATTCCAAAA
>JANYEU010000103.1 GCA_025362915.1 Chitinophagaceae bacterium
TACGTTGTAAGTTATACGTATAACTTACAACGTAAAACGTACAACTTGCTTATATAAAAGCATCCAACTTAGCCGCCGCTTTTTCCAAATCCTCCGGTGTATCTATTTCAATACCCATATAGTCTGTAACTACCATTTTAACGGGTACACCGTTTTCCAGATAACGTAGGCATTCTATTTTTTCTATCTTTTCCAGCGGCGTCATGCTCCAGTTGGTAAACTTTATCAGCGCAGGTTTTCTAAAACCATACACACCAATATGTTCATAATAGGTAGGCTTTATTTTGCCATCCCTATTGTAGGGTATCACCGATCGGCTAAACATCATGGCTTTCATATTTCTATCCACAACAACTTTTACATAGTTAGGGTCGGCTATTAGTTTCTCATCTGTCAGTACTTGCATCAGCGATGCCACCTGTACTGAATTATCCGTATCTTCTTCAAACACATTAATCAACATTTCCAATGGTTCCTTCTTCACAAAAGGTTCATCGCCCTGCACATTCACAATCACATCCACATCTATCACCAGCACGGCCTCGGCAATCCTGTCGCTACCACTTTCGTGTTGCCCCTTACTCATAACAGCCTTGCCGCCATTATTGGTTATTTCGTCGTAGATAATATCACTGTCAGTTACAACAAACACATCATCAAAAAGACCGGTAGCAACTGTATTGTCGTGTGTATGCCTGATAACTGTTTTATCGCCTAGCATCTGCATCAGTTTAGCAGGAAAACGTGTGGCGGCATAGCGCGCGGGTATCATTGCTATAATCTTCATCAGCAGGTAAATTTATTTTGAACAAAGATTATTATTTTAATGATAGAAAAGATTAAATCTTCAATTATTTTACTATTTGGTAATAAGGATGGTTGTAAAGGGTTATTTCTGTTTCCTAATTGATGGATCATTCACATTACTTTTGTTAAGTACTATCATTAGTCATTCCTCCTATTTGCCATTAACCAAAGTGCGCATTTAAAGCAGAAAGTGGAGGATTTGCCTGAATGGCCCTTTAACTTTTAATATTTTTCCTGCACTCCCTGCCATTCTTCCAAAACATTCTATTATCTTGCAGCCCTAATAAAAGAACATGCAATTTCTACACGACAATTTAGACTTTCTCGATCATCCCTTTGGGTTGTAGTCTATCTTTTATTACCTATCTACCAAAATTACCAACAACTATTTTACACTATTATTTCATAATTGATAGTACACACCGTCATCGTTTGTGTGCGTGTCATTACTTATTTATTATATGCTGACTACAACAAGTACATTATCGGATAAAGGTAACTTTTATCTGGAGCTGGAGGAAAAATTTGGTGCACATAACTACCATCCATTACCTGTGGTTTTGAGTGAAGGAAAGGGTGTTTATCTTACAGATGTTGATGGTAAAAAATACTATGATTTCTTGAGTGGTTATTCTGCGGTTAACCAAGGGCATTGCCATCCAAAAATTATAGAGGCGCTAATTAATCAAGCCCAAAAACTTACACTTACCTCACGGGCATTTCACAATAACATATTGGGTGAGTACGAAAAATATATCACGGAATATTTTGGATTTGATAAGGTCCTGCCAATGAATACTGGTGTGGAAGGCGGTGAAACTGCCATAAAACTAGCGAGGCGTTGGGCTTACACCCACAAGGGAGTGCCAGAAAACAAGGCAAAAGTGATATTTGCAGAAGGTAATTTCTGGGGGAGGACATTGGCAGCCATTTCTGCTTCTACCGACCCAAGTAGCTACAAAGACTTTGGCCCTTTTATGCCAGGGTTTGCTAACATTCCTTACAATGATACCGATGCATTGGAGATTGCCTTGCAAGATCCAAATGTAGCAGCTTTTATGGTAGAGCCTATTCAGGGAGAGGCGGGCGTAGTAATACCAGACGATGGATATCTGAAAAAGGTTAGGGCGTTATGTACCAAATACAATGTGCTTTTTATTGCCGATGAGATACAGACAGGTCTTTGCCGTACGGGTAAGTTACTGGCCTGTAACTATGAAGATGTGCAACCGGATATTTTAATATTGGGCAAGGCACTAAGCGGCGGCACAATGCCTGTTGCGGCAATATTAACCAATGATGAAATAATGCTCACCATCAAACCTGGCGAACATGGCAGTACTTATGGCGGAAATCCATTGGCTTGTGCGGTGGCAATAGCTTCATTGCAAGTACTAAAAGATGAAAAGATGGCTGAAAATGCAGAAGCAATGGGTATCTTGCTAAGAGAAGAATTGGCAAAGCTTAATTCTTCCTTGATAAAAACCATACGTGGTAAAGGGTTGCTGAATGCCATCGTTATTGAACACGAAAACCCTGATGCTTCTTGGGATTTATGTTTGGCATTGAGGGATAATGGCTTATTGGCTAAACCAACACACGGTGACAAGATTCGTTTTGCCCCTCCATTGATAATAACAAAAGAACAGATAATGGAGTGTGTGGATATTATTGGAAGGTCGTTAAAAACCTTAGAATAAATGCCTAAGTCAAGCCAATCATTAATAAAAAAGGGGTTCGACAATTGTCGAACCCCTTTTTTATTAATGACGTTATGCTTATCCTAGTAAGAAGGAGAAGGTGTTTTAAACTTAGGCACTTTTACTTTGTAGTTAAATGGCATGATGTAAGTGGTATTTCCCCTCTCGTAACGCATCATTGAGTTAATTTGCATACCTGTAGGTAACATATTCTGGGATAAAATGTCAGAACCAGTATAGTGCAAACTGTATTTCAATGAATTTAATGAGAAAGTATGACGGAAACTGCTGAAGTTCTTTAGTGAATATTTACTTGCCTTAGACTTCTCATCAACCACACCAGTGAAGCTTATGGAAGCAAAGGCAAGCTTCGCAAACATGATGAAAAGAAGCGCAATCGTAAACTTTTTTATGTCTTTAAGATTTTTCATACGAGCAAATATAGCTACATTCCTTAAATATATCCCAAAATTTATCGGCAAACCTATTTATATACAGTGTTAACAGTTCTTTTTGATTAAAATCCCAATCTAATGTATCTATTTTCCCGTAGATAATACTTTATTAACAACCGTTGATAAAAGAAAAAGCCTACATTTAATTTGTTATCAATTATATCTCCTACATTTATTAAACCATTTATTATGAGGGAACAATCTTATCATGAAGACAGGGAAGAGATAAAGGAATTATTGAGGCAATATCAGAACCTGAAAGGGGGTAGAAGCCATTCCTTTATAGAAGAGGATGATTT
>JANYEU010000110.1 GCA_025362915.1 Chitinophagaceae bacterium
GGACAATCCCACATGTGGGATTGGTGCGCTCACTAGTGGCGGCGTGCCGCCCACCAGTGGGATTGGTGCCCTCACCAGTGGGTTTTGGCCCCCATCGGTTTACTACAATGGCATTACAACCATCAAACACAATATTGCATACCTTAAACAAAGCACAATGAGCGATAGACATATCTTTCCATCAAATGATGAAGACTTTAATGGTTATGTACAAACAGTGATTGCCTACCTTATTGAGTGGCAATCGCATCTTAGGATAACGGATGATGATCTGGACGAGGCTTTAGGTCTTGTTATCAAATGGAATACCAACTGGAAGGTGTATACTGATGAAAACCTGGGCAACAAATTATGTCAAAAAGAAAGTAGAAGATAAAATGAATTGTTGGAGAACTCTAATATTTAAAAAAATCAATAACATAAAAAGAGTTGCCTTGAATATTATTATAGTTAAGCCATAGAGGAAGGATGCCTACAGGAATATTTTTTCCTAGTACCCCGCTAAATCAGTGTTGTTCATTTGAAAACAAGTATGCCTCCAATGCTTGATTTAAATGTAAATATTAAAAGGATTACAGGATTAAAAGCAAACAGCCCCTTGTAAGACATTGCTTACAAGAGGCTGTTACTATTTTTTGTATCAATTAATAAGTAGCCTTTAATTCTACTCTTCTATTCTTTGCTTTTCCAGCAGTGGTCTTGTTATCGGCAACAGGCTTTTCGTTACCATAACCAGTAGCAGTTAGCCTATTTGCTGCAATACCTTTCTTGGTTAGATAGGCTGCAATGGCATCTGCACGTTTTTGAGATAACTTCTTGTTTATATCTGCCTTGCCTGTATTATCTGTGTGCCCTTCTATACTTAGCTTGGCAGCAGGATTAGCTTTCAATATAGAAATCACATCATTTAATGGCTTGATTGCCTTAGCATAAATAACGGCAGTGCCTGTATTGAAGTAAACATTCTTGGCCAATTCGTTCATCTTCTTCTGAATTTCTGGGCAGCCAGCATTTTCTATTGTACCCGGTACTGTAGGGCATTTATCTTCATCATCATTTATACCATCACCATCTGTATCAGGCACTGGGCAACCATGATATTTGGCTACACCTGCTACTTTAGGACAACTGTCTTGCTCATCGTTTATACCATCACCATCTGTGTCAGGTATAGGGCAACCATTGTATCGGGCAACACCCATTACCGTAGGACATTTATCTGCCTCATCATTTATGCCATCACCATCAGTATCAGGAATTGGACAGCCGTTGTATTTGGCTATACCAGCCACAGTAGGGCATTTATCTTTACTATCAACAATGCCATCACCATCTGTATCTTTTTCAGCCATCGGTGATGCTGGCATAGGAATAGCTACTGGCTTTGCAGGAGGAGCTTTCTTACTTATTGGTGCAGCATATCCTAAAGAATAGTTTAGGTTATCTTGGGCATTACTGGTTAGTTTGAACTTATAGGCAGCTTCTATATAAAAAAATGCCCCTTTGCCCACATTTACTTCAAAACCTGCACCGGCATCGGCACTAGCCATAAAAGTACTGGTATTAAAGTTGGATAAGCCCAAACCTGTAGTTAGGTATGGATTGATAATATACTTATCAGATAACAACTTAAAGTTTAAACGTGCATTCAGGTCGAGCAATAACTGTTCTGTTGTAGCTAGATAAGTAGCAGAGTCAGAGCCGTATTTGGTAAAGCAGCCACCCAACATTGCCTTAAAGTCTACATGCTTGGTAATGCCCTGATAATAAGATAGATTCAAACCTAGATTCATATCAGTAACCTTGGCATAATTACCTTTAGAGATTACCTTATCAAAAGAAGTAGCCTTTATGTTACGGGCAGTAGGGAAATCTTTAAGGAAAAAACCTATCCCTATAGATGGTTCCCTTTTAGTAGGTGTTGTAGTTTGAGCAAAAGAACCAGCCATGATACATAAGGCAGCAATAGATAAAATTGTTTTCTTCATTTTCTTTTTATTTAAATTAACCAAGCCTCTCCCTAAGTATAAGGGAAGAGTTTAAAGTTTAAGGGTGCAAACTTAACGAATCAATACACTCGTACCTTTTAAATGTAAAGGATTGGGTTTGCCAGCTACTGAATAATCCAAATACCAAACATAAGTACCTGTACCTTGTGCCACTCCATTAAACCTGCCATCCCAACCGCTGTAGATATCATGAGTGGTGAATACTAAGTTGCCCCAACGGTTATAAACACGAAATAATAAAGATGTAATTGTTGATAATGAGCCACCAAAAGGTTTCAACAAATTGTCTTTACCCGAAACTGTTTTTATATCAGGAAGGAATCCGGTAGGCACGTAAAGTGTATCACAATTTCCGTCTGGAGTAACAACTATATTGGGAAGGCTATCTATCAAACAACCCGCATAATTATAGAAATCTATATTGTACGCGCCCTCACTGATGCCACTGATAGTGGTTGGGGCATTGTAGGTGCGACCATTAAAAGTAAGTGTATAAGGTGGTTCTGTTCCTGCAATACTGATATTGAGGCTGCCGGAAAATGCCTCCACACAATTAGGTGGGGTAATGTTTGGCACTTTGGAATCAAGCTTACGGCCTACTACCTTTATTGCGTGTGTTGCAGTATCCGCATTACAGGTATTTTTGATAATATAACGAATAGCTGAATTGCCAATAGCTAGCCCGGTAACAAGACCTTTTGTATTTACAGAGTCGATTGTTTTATCAACAGAACTCCATGTTCCTCCTATTGTTGCATCTGTCAGTTTTATGGTACTTCCCTTACATACAACGCTGTTTCCAACTATTGAATCAACCTTGACTAATCCAATAACAGTTAATGGAAAAGATTGGGTAGTGATACCACAGCTGTTAGTTAATGAATAACTGAGAGTAGCCAAACCATCTGCAACACCTTTTGCTACACCTGATGTACTATCAATAGTTGCAATTGTAGTATCGGCGCTACTCCATTTACCACCAATTGTTGCATCAGATAGCTTTTTTGTCTTGGCCTGACAAACGCTGCTATCAATGGTACTTTGTATTTTAGCAACTACTGGGGCTGAATTTACTTTAAAAGCTATTTTATTGCTATAAGCTGAGTCAGATATCAAACAGGTAGCAGTTGTACTCAATAAACAAGAAACACTGTCTCTATTCTTCAAGCCAGTAGTTGTGAAAGTTCCTGAACTACCTGTTTGTATGATACTATTATTTATCATCCATTGATATATAGATGAACTACCCGCGTTGGTAGCAGATGCTGCAATAGATATTTGATTGCCAGCACAGAGAGTATCTTTAGTTGCAGCAATACTTACAGAAAGTGTTTGGGTGCCAGTTTGCGTTATAACTGCACTATCTTTCATATTGTCTGTACAGCCCGAAATGGCATTTGTGGCAATAACGGTGTACGTGCCAATGGTACTTTGCTTAGAAAAGCTTAATGCTGAACCAGTACCTGCAACAGGAGAACCTGTATTTACGTTACCTACCTGCAATTGATAATTGATACCAATATCCGAATTGGATAATACTACATCCAAACCGTTGCTACCAGAGCAATAATTACCTCCACCTGTTACATTATATAGAGCAGGTAATGCATTAACTGTTATAACTGAGTCTGTTGCTGTGGCCGCGACACAACCAGTCGTATTGTCATAATTAATCTTCACATGCCCCGTTCCGGAAGCACCCCATGTAACCGTGACCGTATTGTCAGTCAAGGCACCGCCAGAAGTGATGGCACCGCCCGTTACAGTCCAGCTATAATTATTGTTGCCAGACTCTGTGGTGTAAACATTGCCTGTTGCACCAGCACATACCTTCATTACCCCGGTTATGGATGGTTTGGGTAAGGCACTCACTATTATTGCACCAGAAACATTACTTGTCACTTTAGGGTTACAAACACCTGAAAGGTCACAATAGTAATAAGTTGTGCCCGCCGTTGCTGATGATGGTGTATAACTTGATGATGTTGCGCCTGAAATAGCTGCACCACCAGTTGTAGAAGCTGTAGTATTGCTATACCATTGATATGTTTCTGTATTTGCAGCAACCACAATTAATGTATTCAATGTATCACCAATACAAACTGTTTGGGTGGCAGTGGACTGACTGGTAAGTGAAGGTTTTTTATTAACAATGATATTGACAGGGTTAGCCATTGCTGGACAATTATCGCCATCTACAACAGATAGTTGATAAGTCTGATTAGCAATAAGCTTTGTTGCAGAAGGATTGGCAAGGGTAGAATCATTTTTATTTGTTAATCCTAGTGAAGGACTCCAAGTATATTTTATTGCACCTACACCATTACTTATAGTAGAATATAAGGAGGCCGTACCCGGATTACAGATGGCAGTGTCATTGCCAGCAACTACCGTGGGTAGAGGAGACGGGGTAGCAGGATTAGAAATTACAGTTGTATCACCCAAAATAGAAATATCATCTATGCTCCAGTTTTCACTAAACCTATTATCTGTAGCGGTAATCCTTAATTGAAATTGACTATTACCAGTAATATCTACTTTAAATGCACTATTATCTTGACCAGTTGTATAAATGATTCCTGCTCCTAGAGGAAGTGTTGTTAATGGAGTACTAGCAAAAGGGAAAAGTCTATTTCCAGAACCACTTTGCGTAAATAAGGTTTGCCATGAAGTACCACCATCTACAGATGTTTCTACAACCATATCTTCATTTACATCTGTTCCAGGTCCTGAATCTGCAGAGCCAGTAGGCGTAGCAGCACCTACATCACTTAAAGAGGCCACTTTAAAGTTTAACATTAAGTTGGTATATTTAGAAAGGTTAGTCAAGTTAGAAAAGGTAATGGTATTTTTATCTTCACTCGCACCAGACTTGTAAGTTCCCTTGTCGCTTTTTCGCAAGTAACAATTACCTGCCTGACAGTCAATCCCAACAATATCGTCAGCAGGAAATGTTGGTGTGCCAGCTACCCACCCCCATTTGCCAGCCAATGGGGTTTCAAAATCATTACTAATAATCGTTTTAGTTGTTGTGGTTGTACCCCCACCTCCACCAGTTGGCGCAGTAATGCTAAAGGTATCACTTGTTGAAGAAGTTACTATCCCTTGCGCAGTAGCTATAAGTGAAACACCATTCTGGATACTTCTACTAAATTTAATGGTATCGAAGGTTGCAATTCCATTATCAGCGGCTTTAACGTTGTAGGTAATTGCCTTAAATCCGCAGCCATCCTTTACGGTAATGGTTACCGGACCAGTATATGAACTGGCAGAATTGATGCCATTTGCCTTACAAAATACCTTTACTTTAACGGCAGGAGTCATTGCAGAACCTTGTGCGGTATTGGAAGGTTGTTGTAGAAATGCAAGTGTATCTGCGGCACAGGATGGTACTGGATTTACAATCACTGTATTTATATTGCCCTGTGTAACACAGCCTCCATTACTAACCAAGCAATAATAATAGAATGTACCTGCCGAGCTTGTAGGAGGGGTAAAACTGGTAGATGTAGCTCCTGCTATAGCCGAGCCAGTATAAGATTTTGATGAACTGACATACCATTGATAGATTACACCAGCGGTAGTGGAAGATACAGTAAGGGTAGTAGGTACAAAACCAGCCAACCCAGATTGGGTAGTGGCAGAACTGGTAACTACGGGAACATCTACCAAGTGAATGATGGAAGTAGAACTGGCAGGGCAAGCACCTACAGCTGTACCGGTCAAAGTAATGGTATCGTAATTGACTGTTGAAGACAATAAACTTGTATTTAATATAGGATTTGTTGAATTTGTGGAACTTAATGCACTATTAGAATTGGCTGTTGTTGGTGTGGTAGTAGTGTTCCAGGAATAAGTGGTATTTGCTCCACCAGAGGCATTTAATTGCAATTTCTCTCCCTTGCAGATTGTGGTAGAATCTGGAGTGAGGGCAATATTTACCACATTTACGCCTGATACAGCTTTCACCGTATAGTTACAAACATCTCCCCCAAAACCATCAAACATCAGGTAATAGGTTTGCCCAATGGTAAGCCCTTTTGCACTTATCAGAAAAGGGGTTGATTGAATGGGAATCTGGTGTGTACACCCAAAGCTGGTTACTTTTCCAGCACTACATACATCATTAAAAAACATCATCTGGATACCATCTCCGTTCAGGCTATTATAAACCCAG
>JANYEU010000126.1 GCA_025362915.1 Chitinophagaceae bacterium
AGGTGTAAAGCGGTAACAATAACATAAAAAGTAAGGTATGAAAAGCAGGAATAAGGGGCCTTGATGACAAGGAAAAACAGGAATAAAACAAAGGGTGAAAACAAGAAGCAGTATTAAAAAACAAAGCTGTATCCTTGCATAGGCAATAGCCCAAATTACAGTAAACAAATAGTAAAATTAACACCAAAAGCTGTCAAGTAATTTCAGGAGGGGTCATAAATTTCTGAACTCTCCATGAACGTTATTTAACCCTCCATAGACGTCTATGGACTTTCCATGAACGTTTATGGACTGTCGGGGAACGTTATTTAATGTTCCATAGACGTTTATCAACTTTCCATAAATGTTATTTAATGTTCCAGAAGCGTCTATGGACATTCCATACACGTGTATGAACTATCGGGGAACGTTATTTACCTCTTCAGAAACCGATAAAAATTGTAAAAGCCAAGCTTTTAATGAAGATGAGGCTATGCAGAAACAGTCTTTACCGCCGAACTTAAAATTGGAATTATAACTTCTCCACTACTAGTGCACTGTCGGTGTCCTCAAATTGAATCACTAATATCAATCACTCTATGTTTCTACTCAGCAACCCTACGGTTAATTTCTTACCATAACTACATTGGATTATCATCCATAAGTTTGCACTATGTTACAAGCAAAAGGTATCACGAAGAGTTATGGCCCGCTGGCGGTATTGAAAGGGGTGGATATAGGTATAGAAAAAGGAGAGATCGTATCTATAGTGGGTAGCTCGGGTGCAGGAAAGAGCACGCTGTTGCATATATTGGGCTCGCTGGATACGCCCGATGCGGGTACCATAATGATGGATGGCATTGCCGTACACGAACTAAGGGGCAGGAAACTGGCAACCTTTAGAAACAAGAATATTGGCTTTGTATTTCAGTTTCACCATTTATTGCCCGAATTTAATGCGATAGAAAATGTTTGCATACCCGGATGGATTGCTGGAAGGAGCAAGAAACAGGTAAGGGAAGAGGCCACCAAACTGTTGAACCTATTGGGGCTTGGGCATAGACTGGAGAATAAGCCAAACGAAATGAGCGGTGGCGAACAACAACGTGTGGCGGTGGCAAGGGCACTGATAAACAACCCAAGTATTGTTTTTGCCGATGAGCCAACGGGCAACCTGGATAGCGCCAACGCCGAAGCATTGCACCATCTTTTTGTAGAGCTACGCAATACCCTGCAACAAACATTTCTAATAGTAACCCACAACGAAGAACTTGCCGCCATGAGCGACAGAACGATTTATATGAGGGATGGGAAGATAGTTTTATAGTTATGAATGATGAGTGATGAGTTATAAGTTGAGAAAAAACTCATCATTCATCACTCATCATTCATCACTACTTTAGTGTTTCCAACGCCTTCTTCACGGTATTGTCTTCCTTGTTTTCCACTTCGTAATAACCTTCTGTACGGAACAGTTGCCTTGCCATTAGGGCCTGCATACGGTGTAGTATCTCTGTCTTTTCTGTAGGGGTTACTTCTGCCAAATTGATGGCATCCCTTTGCATGGCGATTGTTTTTATGGCTTGCCACTCTGCCTCGCCAGGAATGAATTGTTGTTCCAATTGTTCAGTGGTTGTTATCTTCTGAAACCTGCCCCTATTGTCCAAATAATAATGATAAACAAAAGCATTGAGCGTATTGCGGAAATAAAAACGGGTGTAGGCAATAGAAGATTTGGTGGTATCTATCGGCACAAAAACATCTGGTGTAATACCTCCGCCGCCATAAACAATATGCCCCGCGGGTGTTTTGTATGCCTTGCCCCTATTGATGCTGGTATCTTTTCTGGTCAGTTCGCCATCATGAAAGCGTTTCATCAATTCATCATCATAATCCTGCTTGCTTTTATTATCGTAAGGCTTCTGGATATTTCTACCCAACGGCGTATAATAATGTGCAATGGTAAGGCGTACCGCACTGCCATCGCTCAGTTGAAACTGTTGCTGAACCAAACCTTTCCCAAAACTACGGCGACCAATAATGGTTGCCCTGTCCCAATCTTGTAAGGCACCACTTAATATTTCGCTGGCACTGGCAGAAGTTTCATCTATCAAAACAGCTAGTTGGCCTTTCTCAAACAATCCCTCTTTTCTAGATTTATAGTCCGTCCTTGGCGATTGGCTTCCTTCCGTATAAACAATCAACTTGTCCTCATCCAAAAACTCATCAGCTATGGCAGTTGCTTCGTTCACCAGTCCGCCACCATTGCCACGCAAATCGAGAATCAGTTTCTTCATGCCTAGTTTTTGTAGGCGTTCCAGGTTCTGCATAAACTCCTCGTATGTTCTGTCGCCAAACTTATTTAGTTTTAAATAACCGGTTTCTGGGGCAATAATATAAGCCGCATCCACGGTAGGCACAGGAATGGTACCACGGGTAACGGTAATATTCAACAATTTTCCATTACGCAAAACAGCTATCTTAACCGTAGATCCTGCTGCACCACGAAGGGTTTTCCGTATATCATCGCCCACTATTTGCTTACCTGTCAATGCTGTGGTATCATTGGCTTTCAGTAGCATATCGCCCACCTGCAATCCTGCTTTCTCACCAGGCCCATCCTTTATCACGTTCATCACGTTTACGGTGTCGTTTATCAGTTGATATTCTACGCCAATGCCCTGAAAATTTCCTTGCAACTCATCATTTACATCCTTTAGATATTTGGAAGGGATGTAAACAGAATGGGGGTCTAGGTGTGCAAGCAAATTATCAATAACCATTTGGCTGATGCTGTCTGCCTTGTCCGAGTCAACATATCGTTCCTTAATAAGGTCAACAACCTCTTGGATGGTATTCTTTTTTCCACTGCCCATAAAGATGGCACTGTTTGTTTTATCGTGCAGTTGGAAGCCGATAATCATTCCAATTATCACCAAAACGGCGAATAAGAGCGGCAACCAAACCTGTAATTTTTTATTAGCCATGATAGAACCTGTGTTAAGCCGGCAAATATATCTGTAAACACGCATTGGTAATAGGGATATACATAGAAGGTAGGGGTGAAATGGGTATGTGAAGGTAATTGTGATTAGAATGAAGTGGATAGAAATATTTTGGCAAATGAACTACTTTAGAAATGCTGTTGTAATATTGTTAAGGATATGATTACTGCGTAATAAAAGTATCTTTATCAAATAAATGGGTTGTTAAGAAAAGTAAAATGGATAAATCAATAGAGCATCATTTACCCGCGATAAAAGATATATTTATCAGCCACGGGGCAGAGCGTGCCTATTTGTTTGGTAGTGCTGCAAAGGATACTGCCACAGAGCAAAGTGATGTAGATTTTCTTTTTAAGTTCCCTTCAGACATGGATTTTGTGGATTATGCGGATAATTACTTTGAAATGCTAGATGAACTACAACTATTATTGAATAAAAAGGTAGATTTGGTAGCCGAAGAAACGCTATCCAACCCTTACCTGATACAAAAGATTGACAGCCAGAAAATACAGTTGCTATGACAATAGATGAACTGAAGTTATTGGCAGATATTAAAGATGCGATAGAATCTATTGATGAACATTTAGACTATAAAAGGGATTTTAAGGAATATCTGGCGAGTAAAACCAAACGCAGGGCAGTGGAAAGAGAACTTGAAATTGTTGGTGAAGCAATAAATAATTTACTAAAGATAAATCCACAGATAATGCTTTCGTATGCAAGGATAATTGTAAACCTGAGGAATCAGATAATTCATGCTTATGATAATGTAAATAACACTATCATCTGGAAAATAGTAATGAAAGATTTGCCTGTTTTATTGACCGAAGTGAATGAACTGATAAAAAACTAGTGAAATATGCCAGTACAATTAATTGCCGATAGCGGTTCTACAAAATGCGAATGGTGTTTGCTGTATAATGGCAAAAAGAAGATTATCAATACGCATGGCATCAGCCCCTACTTCCTAAAAAGGGAACAGATAGTGACATTATTGGAAAATGATTTAATACCAGAACTAAAGAATGTAGAAATAGAAGAACTGCACTTTTATGGAACCGGAATGACCAATCCATCCAATGAAAAGATTGTAAGGCTGGCCTTGAAAGAAGTTTTTTCTGCTACAGAAATCACACTTCACGATGATTTACTAGGTGCAGCCCGTTCTTTGTGTGGACATGAGAAAGGGATAGCCTGCATATTGGGTACAGGCGCCAACTCTTGCTATTACAACGGAAAAAAGATTGTAAAGAATAGTCCGGGATTAGGCTATGTTTTAGGCGATGAAGGTAGTGGGGCTTATCTTGGCAAGAAGGTGATACAATATTATCTGTATAATACCTTCGATGAAGACCTGATGTATCGCTTTAATAAGCAATTCAATGTAACAAAAGACGAGATACTGGATAGCGTTTATAAAAAGCCCCTTGCAAACAGATATTTAGCTGGTTATGCTATCTTTTTGGCGGAGAACAGAGGGCATTATATGATAGAAAACATCATAGAAGATGGATTGAACGACTTTGTATTTAATCACCTGTACAAATATGAAGAATCTTGGAAGATGCCCATCAACTTCACGGGCAGTATTGCTTTTGGTTTTAAGGATATTCTTCAAGAACTTTGCAATACTTACGAGCTTGAGTTGGGCAATGTATTCCAAAGCCCAATGGATGGTTTGATAGAGTTTCACAAAGAATAAATCTGGTTACAGGTTACTAGATTCTGGTTTCAAGTTTCAAGCGAATCCCTGCAACCAGTAACCTGCAACTTGTAACATGAATAACTGATAAGAATTTTACAATGCATCTTTTAGAACCACATTTCAATTGGCGATACATGTACAATGCAGAGGAGGATAAACGCTCTCCTTTTTATGGCGTGGTACATAGCGAATTTGAATTCTCTACAACGGTTTACAACTACTATATACATCCCCAATGGGAAGATTTTGGCAGTAATACCCTTTACCTAAAGATTATTTATGTTGATTATCAACTTCATTTTGCCATTATAGAAATGATTGGCGAATGGAATGATGCGATAGAGAATGACATAATGGAATTAAAACGTGAAGTGATAGATAAACTTGCCCATTATAACATTACCAAATACATACTCATTACCGAGAACATACTCAACTTCCATAGTGGTGATAAGGATTACTACGAAGAATGGTTTGAAAACGTAAGTGATGAAAATGGCTGGATTGTTTCCCTTAACATGCCCGAACAAAGTCAGTATGACTTTAGAAAAAGGAAACTAAACTATTACATAGAACTGATGGAAATACCCGAATGGCGTACGTATAAACCGTATCATCTGTTCAAGAAAATAGATGATGAGATAATGAGAAGATTAGATTAACCACTAATAAACTAAGTCCTCATAAGCTGCCTGCAATTCATTATATGCATGATTATCCTTTGCTTGTTTTGCAGCTACCATTCCTTTTTCATACCATTGGATGGCAACGTCTGTGTGCTCTAGTTTCTCTAATAACTTTGCTAGGTGATAATAAGTTCCCACATAATCTGGACTATCGGATAGTATCTCTTCAAACAAAACCCTAGCCTTCAAATCTTCGCCTATCTTGATGTATTCCAATGCCAAGGCGTGTCTAAGGAAATTATCTTTTGGTGTAACCTTTAAAAACTCATTCAACTTGTCTATCCTGTTCATAATATATTATTGCTACAAAGAAACAGAAAAGTAATAAGCTCATTTCGAATAACCTTTTTCAACTTTTCAATACGTAATCACTTCTTCCCTTTCTTTCCTTTTCTTTGTGCCTCTTTCAGTCTTACTGCCTTTGTGGCAAAACATACAACATGGCAGGCATTTACGTTCACATACCTTTTTGTAGGAAAGCTTGCCACTATTGCAACTTCCATTTTTCTACCACGCATAGCTTGCTGCCACAAATGGTGGAAAGTATTGTAGGGGAAATACGCCTTAGGAAAAATTATCTATCCGCCCCCATTTCCACCATCTATTTTGGTGGCGGCACGCCGAGTATTTGTAGTAATGAGCAACTAAGTACTTTGATTAATGAAATAAAAGATGACTTTATCCTTGCTCCTAACGTCGAAATGACCCTCGAGTCTAACCCCGATGACATCACTATAGACAAATTATTACATTGGAAATCCATTGGCATTAACCGTCTCAGTATTGGTGTGCAGTCGTTTAGGGAAGAAGATTTACAATGGATGAACCGTGCACATAATTCGGCACAGGCTACTGATGCTATCCTTTTAGCGAAGGAAAATGGTTTTGACAACATCAGCATTGACCTTATTTATGGCACACCAACCCTTTCCGACGAGCAGTGGCAACACAATGTACAGACTGCCATCGATTTGCAAGTGCCACATTTGAGTTGTTATGCGCTGACGGTAGAATCGAAGACGGCATTGGATAAGATGATTGAGCGAAAAAAAACGCCGCCACTAGATCCTGAGAAACAAGCACGCCATTTTGAATTACTGATGTGCTGGATGGCAGCCGCTGGCTATGAACATTATGAAATAAGCAACTTCGCCAAGCCAACTATGCGCAGTAAACACAACAGCAGCTACTGGCAGGGGGCACATTATATTGGTTTGGGACCGGCGGCGCATTCATTTAATGGACATAGTCGCCAATGGAATATCTCCAATAATGCCTTGTACATTCAGGGGATTGCTGCCGGAAATGTTCCTTTTGACATGGAAGAACTTTCGCCTACTCAAGCTTTGAATGAATATATTATGACGAGCCTTAGAACTAGTGAGGGTTTATCTTTTGACTATATAAGGCGTATTTGGGGAGAAGAAAAAGCACCTGAGATTCGAAAGAATGCAGGTATTTATATTCAACAAGAAAATGCAATCATTAACAACAACCATCTCCAACTAACCCAAAAGGGAAAGCTCCTAGCTGACGGCATCGCCGCCGACCTCTTTTTCACCACATAGGCACAGTAGGCACATAGCTTTTGTAATAAAAGAAAACATAGTATTTAACTCCTAATAACAAACTAACTATATGACCTCAAAGCGAAGCGATGTTCTTTCTACTCTTTTCTATGTTCCTATATACCTATGTGGTTAAATATCCCTACAGAAAACTGAATTTATCTCCATCAAACAAACCTTTGTCGCTGAGTTTAAGGTGCGGGATTACCAACAAAGCCATAAAACTCAACGTCATAAATGGTGCAGCCAGCGTGCTGCCTAGTTCTTCTTTCACAAAAGCATCTATCGCCGTGTAGGTCTTTGCAACCTCATAACCATCACCAGCACTCATCAATCCCGCAACGGGCAATCCAAGCACAAACTCCTTGTTATTCGATACCGCACTTACGCCGCCCTTTTCTTTAATTACTAGGTTTATCGCAGCCGCAAGGCTCGCATCATCTACACCAACGGCAACAATATTGTGACTATCGTGTGCCACCGATGAAGCAATGGCTCCTTGTTTCAAATTGAAGTTCTTAATAAACGCTTTTGCCACGGGCGCATTGTGATACCTGTTCACCACCACCATCTTCAATACATCCGTGGCGATATTGCTAATCAATTTATCGCCATCAATGGTTTTTTCCAGCAATAATTTATTCGTAATCAACTGACCTTCCAATGCTTCTATCACGGGAATTTTTCCTTCCTCCAAAGGATAATCCGTTATGGCAATCTCTAATTGCGCAGCCGTTATCTCATCGCAATCGAACTGGTTGATAGGCGTACATTCCTTCGTCTTAATAAACGAAATACCATTCTCCGCCACCAATTCCCCATTGATATACGTCTGTTTTATTTTAAAATCCACCAAATCCTCTGCTATGATAAAGTCCGCATCATCTCCAACCTTCAATAAGCCCACATCCAGTTTATAATGTTCCACCGGATTGATGCAAGCCGCCTGCAATACCTTAAAAATATTCACGCCCTTCGCCACAGCCCTTGCACATAATTGGTTCACGTGGCCCAACACCAAACTATCAGGGTGCTTATCATCGCTACAAAACATTATCCGCTCTGGATAATCATGCAACAGGTCAATCAGTGCCTCAAAATTCTTCGCCGCACTGCCTTCCCTAATGATTATTTTCATCCCAAAACCCAATTTATCCAATGCCTCTTCCTTCGTAAAACATTCGTGATCGGTACTAATTCCAGCGTCAATATATTGTTTTGCCGCATCCCCACGAAGTCCCGGAGCATGACCATCCACTGGTTTCCCAAGCGCATGAGCAGCCGCAATCTTCTTCATCACCTCCTCGTCGTTATACAAAACACCCGGAAAATTCATCATTTCGCTCAGGTATTTTATCTCAGGCTTCTCCAAAAGCTGTTTCACTTGTGTGCTATCCAGTGCAGCACCCGCCGTTTCAAAAATGGTTGCAGGCACACAACTCGGCGCACCAAAGTTGAACTTAAAATTCACTTCCTTGCCGTTCTCAATCATAAACTCCACGCCCTCCATGCCACACACATTGGCAATTTCGTGCGGGTCGCTCACCGTCGCCACCGTCCCGTGCGTCACAGCAATCTTCGCAAATTCCGTCGGTACCAGCATACTACTTTCAATATGTACGTGACTATCCACAAACCCGGGAAGCAGGTAATTGATAGGCGCAAGTGCGACATTGTTCGCCAATACATCACCCAATTCGGTGATAGATTCTATCTTTCCGTTCGAAACAACAACCTCCGCATAATAAATTTTCTTCTTACTTATATCTACAAAGTTGCCAACGATATTAAATGAATGTGCTATCATAATACTTACGAAAATAATGTTTTGAAGGAAATGAAGATTATAAAGTTAGGCATTTATCACACGAATGCACGCATTTGTGGTGTTGTATTGGTGAATCTTTTTACGGATTGGGTTACACTACCGACAAAACTTATTGATAGTACAGGATTGCGCTAAGCATAGTTTTCGTATTCCACAGTATTTTACAATAAAACGTACAACACTCCATTGTATTACCACCTGTACAATTATCTTTAACGCCTCAACATAAAAAATAATAGCTCTTTATGAGAAAATTGATTGTATGTACCGCCCTTCTTGTCAGTATTTGTTCCATTGCGCAGAAAAAGAGTCCGATACCAGATTCTACAAAAGCAAAGGCAGCAGCGAGCTTTGCAGATTTAGCTGCCATGATGGGTAAAAACTCGGATGGTCCCAAACCGTATAAGGAAGTTATTACAGATAAGGCTATTACAAAAAAAGGACTCTTCACGGTTCATAAAGTAGAAGAAAAATATTACTTCGAAATACCGGACACCCTTTTAAAGAGAGAGATTTTAGCAGTGGTGCGCTTTGCAAAAGTACCAACAGGTGCTGGCTACGGTGGCGAAATGGCCAACCAAAATACCCTCACCTTCGAGAAGGGGCCTAACAATAATATCTTCCTTCGGGTAATAACCTTGATAAACACCGCCGATACCACCCAAACAATTTATAGGGCGGTGGAAAACAGCAATGTAAACGGTATTGCCATTGCGTTTCCTATTGCTGCAAAAGGAAAAGATAGCCTGAATCCAAGTAGCGTTATTGATGTTACTGAACTATTTAAAGGCGATAACCAACCTGTAAGCATTGGGAGTGTAGCCAAAAGGAGATATAACTTTGGCGGATTGGCGCCAGACAGGTCTTACATTTCTTCCATTAATACCTACCAAATAAATACAGAGATAAGAACCGTTAAAACATTCAGTTCCTTCGGGGGCGGTGCGCCTTCATCGCCGGGTATGCCATCTTCTTTGCCTTCGGCGAATGCTTTTGGTTCTGTAACATTGGAACTAAATACATCGTTGCTTTTATTGCCCAAAGTGCCGATGGCAAAAAGGATAGCCGATAAAAGGGTGGGTTATTTTACGGAACAATATACACAATACACCGACGACCAACAGCAGGTGGACACGAAAGAATTTGCTACCCGATGGCGCATGGAACCGAGGGACAGCGATTATGAAAGATGGACTAAAGGTGAACTAGTAGAACCGAAGAAACCGCTTATATATTATATAGATCCTGCCACGCCAAAGCAATGGAGGCCATACCTGATAGCTGGCATCAACGACTGGCAGAAAGCATTTGAAGAAGCAGGTTTCAAGAATGCCATCATAGGAAAAGAATGGCCAGAAAACGATACCACCATGAGCTTGGAAGATGCACGGTTTTCTGTTTTAAGATATTTTGCGTCTGATATAGAAAATGCGTATGGTCCAAATGTACACGACCCCCGCAGTGGTGAGATATTGGAAAGCCATATTGGCTGGTATCATAATGTGATGAAACTGGTGCATGATTGGTACATGATACAGACCGCTGCCGTAGATAAAAGGGCAAGAAAGATGAAGTTTGATGAATCGCTAATGGGCGATTTAATCCGTTTTGTATCTTCTCATGAAGTGGGTCATACGCTTGGGCTTCGTCATAATATGGGTAGCAGCAGCCGCACCGCGGTAGAATTATTACGCAACAAAGCTTGGGTGGAAGCACATGGTCATACAGCTTCCATCATGGATTATGCACGCTTTAATTATGTGGCGCAGCCAGAGGATAGTATTGGAAAAGAAGGCTTGTATCCACGCATTGGCGACTATGACCATTGGGCTATCAAGTGGGGATATTCCTACATAAAAGGAGCTACCGAAGAGGAACAAAAGAAGGAGAGTAACAAACTGATTATAGCTGCGCTGAAAAACCCACGCAATTATTTCGGCACTTGTGAATGGGGAAACAGTTCCGATCCCAGAACACAGAGCGAAGACTTGGGCGATAACGCCATAAAAGCAAGTGAATATGGCATCAAGAACCTACAAAGGATATTGCCCAACCTCCCCACTTGGACAAAAGAAGAAGCTGACCTGAATGATAACCTGTCTGATATTTATGGGCAATTGGTTATTCAGTTCCGTAGGTACATTGGTCATGTCAGCAGAAACGTGGGCGGGGTGTATGAAACATTTAAAAGCGTAGAACAACCTGGTGCCGTATATGAAATTACGCCAAAGGCAATGCAGAAAGAAGCAGTAAGTTTCATCAACAAGCAAGTATTTACTACGCCAAGGTGGTTGATAGTAAAGGATATTTGGGACAGGATAAACAATCCTGTAGGTGGGGATCCAGTTGCTAGTTTACAGGAAATTACATTGGCAAACCTAATAGCAGTGGATAGGATGCAAAGAATGCAGACGTGCATAGAAAGGTTTGGTGCAGACAAAACTTATAGTGCAATGGAACTTTTGAATGATGTACAAGGAGGTTTATTCTCTGAACTAATTAGTCAAAAACCAATAGAATATTACAGGAGGCAACTGGAGAAGAGTTATGTAGATAAATTGGCAGCAATAGTAAACCCGGCACCAGGCTCAACAGCAAGTTTCAGCTTTCAGGGATTTACAATTACCACTGGTGCTGATGCCAGCCATAGCGATTTACCAGCTATTGCAAGGGGACAACTGCAACAATTGCGCAGCCAAATCATCGCAGCAATACCGCTTACTACCGACAAATTGAGCAAGCTTCATTTGCAGGATTTACAAGAGAAAATAAAAAGAACGCTTGACCCTAAGTAAGTGAAATGGTCTTTATGCATAAGTCAAAAAAAGGCAGCTTCCAATTAGGGGGCTGCCTTTTTTACTCACAATATAACTACTTAGTAGGTGATGGTGTCAACACTTTTGCTTTTTCGGCAGCAGCTTTTCCTTCACGTATGGCCAGTAAATCAGCATATTGTTTTCTGCCGGCATTTATTATAGCCAATACATCGTTATACTGAGCTGTATCTATATTTTCTGCCATCGATAGTACATAAGTAGTAAACTTTCCGTAGATGGACTGTAAGTCTTTACGCAATTCTTTTGCATTAAAAACCTCCGTATTTGCTATGCCCACCGTGCGTCCACTATATAAGGTTTTAAGTGCATCATTATCTGTTTGCATACGGGTAACATATTTTCCAATGACCAATAACGCAACATAGGGTGCATATTTTACATTCACCAAATCTTTTCCCAAATTATCCATCCCATTGCTTTCTGCCTCATAATTTAGCTTGGGCAGGTTTATATACGTTTTTAACAAGGTATGCAAACTTGTAGCTGCCAACACTTCTGCTGGCACATCAGAAAGTGTTCCTAAATGAATAGCGGCATTGAATGCGGCAATAGATAAATCCCTTTTTTCATCCGCCTTTACAAGCTTGGCGGTTTCATCGTTTTTTTGTACCTGAACCAATGCCTTATCATAATCCGCTTCCTTATTGCCAAGGCTGATGATAGAGTTTTTTAGTGCCACATCGGTTATCTCGCCCGCAGCAATGCTGCCAATGTCTTTTAGGTTACTTTTTATTAATTGACCAGCTTCCAGATTGGTAAGGCGGCTAATGTTTAATGCTTGTAGTTCTTTTGCCATGGTAAAAATTTGATTGAATTAATGTAAGAAGTATGCAAGCTAACTGAATAAAAGTTAGTAAGGGGATATATTAATTACTGGGCAGAAAACTACAATTTTAATGATGCATTGCAGTATCTGGGTTGCCGAAAATGTGCGTGAAGGTAAATACTCAGTATCTGGGCTGCCGCAAATGTGTGGGGAGCTAAAAACCCAGTATTTGGGTTGCCGCAAATTTGCGGGAGGGTAAATACTCAGTATCTGGGCTGCCGCAAGTGTGTGGGGAGCTAAAAATCCAGTATTTAGGTTGCCGCAAATTTGCGGGAGGATAAATACTCAGTGTCTGGCTGCCGCAAGTGTATGGCAGTGTAAATACTGGATTTCTGCTGGTATTTTATTAGGTAGGGATGGAAATAGCCCTACTGTTTATTATAAAATGGGGGAATTGATAGTATTTGGGTTGTTTCTGTTCGGTTAGATATCTCCTTTGGTCGACATGATGCGGAGATTGAAGCAAATCAGTGCAATTAATAAAATCCGCCCAATCCGTGATTCAAGCAATCCCCTCATATTTGGAAAAACAAAAAATTATGAATACTAAATCTTTACTAAGGAAACCATTGTACAGTATCTTATTGGTACTCTTTATTGTTTCGGGAAGCAAAGTGAATGCACAATATGTAAATATACCTGATCCAACCTTTAAGGCTTGGGTATTGGCAAACATACCATCCTACCAGTGCTACAGATATTACCCCTGCAGAGGCAGCAGGAACAAATAATATTATTTTACCGGTTGCATCCCTTGCAAAAGGTAGTTATAGGGTAGTGATAAAAGGAGAAACTATTGTACAAAAAGGGTTTATAAAGGAATAACCCCATTACTAAAGGGGTACAAATAAAAAAGCACAGATACACCGTAAGGATGTCTGTGCTTTTTTAATGTTTCTACATATTATTGTTATTTACTTTCTTAAAACTCACAGTTCTTGGGGGTTCTTGCAAAAGGAATCACATCGCGGATATTTGTCATGCCGGTAACAAATAGTACCATTCTTTCAAAGCCCAATCCAAAGCCTGCATGAGGCACCGAACCAAAGCGGCGGGAATCTAAGTACCAACTCATATCTTCTAAAGGAATATGCATTTCTGTCATACGCTTTTCCAACTTATCCAATCTTTCTTCCCGTTGGCTACCACCCACTATCTCACCAATGCCCGGTGCCAATATATCCATTGCCGCAACGGTTTGTCTGCCTTCTGCGCAGTTATCGTTCATGCGCATGTAGAATGCCTTTATCGCAGCAGGATAACCTGTTACAATGACTGGTTTCTTAAAATGCTTTTCTACCAAGTAACGTTCATGTTCGCTTTGCATATCTATTCCCCAACCAACCTCATACTTAAACTTCTTCTTTTTATAGGCAGGGCTATCCAATAGTATCTGTATGGCTTCGGTGTACGTAATGCGTTCAAATTGATTATCTACCACCATCTTCAACTTCTCAATCAACCCAAATTCATTCCTTTCTGCCACTGGTTTCGCCTTCTCTTCTTCCGCCAAGCGTGCATCCAGAAACTCCAAGTCTTCCATATTATGCTCCATTGCGTAGCTTATAAGGTATTGAATAAACTCCTCGGCCAAGTTCATATTGTCTTCAATATCATTGAAAGCCATCTCTGGTTCAATCATCCAGAACTCTGCCAGGTGACGGGTAGTGTTTGAATTCTCTGCCCTGAATGTTGGTCCAAAAGTATATATCTCACTAAAAGCCATTGCCCCTAGTTCGCCTTCTAGCTGACCACTTACGGTAAGGTTGGTACCCTTGCCAAAGAAATCTTCTGTATAGTTTATAGTACCATCCTCATTGCGCGGAGGGTTATCAAATGGAAGCGTAGTTACCCTAAACATTTCTCCAGCACCTTCCGCATCGCTAGAAGTGATGATGGGTGTATTTAGATAAACGAATCCTTTTTCATTAAAGAACTTATGTACTGCAAAAGCCAGTGCATTGCGCAAGCGGAATACAGAACCAAACGTATTGGTACGGAAACGCAGGTGAGCCTTTTCTCTCAAAAACTCCAAGCTATGTTTCTTTGGTTGTAAAGGATACTTCTCTGCATCACAATCTCCCAATACGTCCAAAGTCTTTGCCTTTACCTCAACCTTTTGTCCTTTGCCAAGGCTTGCAACCACTTCGCCAGTTACTTTTATCGAGGCACCAGTGGTAAGGCGTTTCAAGGTTACATCATCCAGTAAACCTAGTTCCACCACCACTTGTAGGTTATTATTCGTGCTACCATCATTCAAAGCTATAAACTGGTTATTCCTAAAAGTACGTATCCAACCCATCACCGTTACCTCTTGCCCTGTCTGTTCGCTGGCAAGTAATTCCTTAATCTTCACCCTTGTATTAAACATTATTTCTTTTTTAGCGGACGCAAAAATAGTGGTTAGTTGTTAGTTGTTAGTGATTAGTGTTTAGTGATTAGTAATCAATACACAAATGAAGGACACCACCGAAGACTTGGTGATACCACCGAAGGGTTTGTATTGCAGGTTAAATCTATTATCTAATAACAAATCTCTAAATTGCGCCTATTAATTTGAATGATGAATATTAGACATGCAGAGAAGAAGGATTTGCCCATCATAATGGAGATAATGAATGAGGCAATATTGAACACAACCGCCATTTACGACTACAAAAGCCGTTCGATGGCGTTTGTGGAAGCGTGGTTTGCCCAAAAGCAAGCGGACAATATGCCCGTGATTGTTTTTGAAATAGAAGGCAGTGCCATTGCTTATGGCACATTCGGGGTTTTCAGGGCTTGGGAAGCGTATAAATTCAGCGTAGAACACTCTATATATGTACACGTAAACCATCAGGGAAAAGGGATTGGCAAAAAACTATTGGTGGCCTTGATAGATGCCGCAAAAACAGGCGGTTACCACACTATGATAGCGGGGATAGATGCATCCAACCAGATAAGCTGCGACTTTCATGCACAATTTGGCTTTGTAGAAGCGGGGAGGATAAAAGAAGCGGGGTATAAGTTTGACAGATGGCTGGATTTAGTTTTTATGCAGTTACTATTGTGATGGATTAATAGGCAAGTTTAATCAGTCGATTGCAACTCCTTCTTTGTAAAAGTATAAGCCCACCAAACAAGCAATAGCTGTATTGGCAGTCTCATTATTGTAATCCATAATTTTGGATTATGTTCATTTGCATAGTTTATCATCATCTGTACGTTTGCCGGAAAAATAAAAATCAATAAGGCAATGGTCCACCATGCAGCCAAATGGCGAGTTTTATTTGGCAGTAAGAGTAAGGCAACTAGGATTTCACAAACGCCACTTATTGCTAACAATGCTTCGTGGAAGGTAAGCCATGTAGGTATGATTTTTAAATAGAATACAGGGTGCAAGAAATGATTTACACCCGCAAAAAAGTAAAATGCCGACATTAGATAAAGAGATACTTTTCGCACATTACAAATTTAATTCAAAGCTAACTTATTTAAACTACGCCAAGCAAGTGGCTCTACAAATATACAGTAGCCCCTTTCTAGGTTCTTAATTACTGAATGATATAGCACACAATCTGAATGAAGAACATATTGGCAATTAGGGATTAAAATAACACTCATTCTAGCCTAAATCGTAAAAAATGTTCATTTTACGTACAATTTTTTTTGCTTCCCTCACTAGTTTGCTAAATATCCTTATTAGCGTCTTTGTGGCAATTTCTTTTGTTTTAACACTCATAATTCATAGTTCATATCTCATAACTATCTTGCCTTTATCTTTACCGCTTAGATACTTGATGCAGATATGAATTTGGATGTTTTATTGGCGCAATACCAGGAATCCCCCCCTGTTTCTCAACTGGCGGACAGGCTTTTATTTGCCGATCCCCAGCAAATATTTCTTAAAAACTTACTGGGAAGTAGCGTTGAGTTTGTAGTGAGCGGTGTATTTACGCATCCCAAAACACAGGGGCTGAACCATTTGCTGGTATTGAATGATGCCGAGGAAGCTGCCTACTTTCACAACACACTGGAGAACCTGACCAATGCATTGGACTTGTTCTATTTCCCTTCTTCCTTCAAGACAAAAAAGAACTTCCGCCTTTTAAATTCTTCGCACGTCATGCTTCGCACCGAGGCATTAACCAAGCTGGCGAATGGGGGCAACAAGAAAATAATAGTCACTTATCCCGAAGCATTGTTCGAAAAGGTTGTGCTGCCACAAACGCTGAGTGGTAACATCATCCTCATCAAATCGAACGATACCATTAACCTCGACGGACTAATGGAATTGTTTGTGCTATACGGTTTTGAACGGACGGACTTTGTTTATGAACCCGGTCAGTTTGCATTACGCGGAGGCATATTGGATATTTATTCCTTCGGTAATGAGAAGCCTTACCGAGTGGAGTTGTTTGGAAATGAGGTGGACAGCATCCGGATATTTGATCCAGAAACACAATTGAGCGAACGAAAGGTTCTGCAGGTGAGCATCATCCCCAATGTAGAAACGCAGTTTGAAACGGGTGATAAGGTTTCCCTTTTAGAGTTTTTGCCTGAGAATACCATCGTATGGCTAAAGGATTGGGACGTTATTAAAGGGATAATTGAAGAGTCGGAACTTGATTTGGGTGTATTCCTCGAAAAGTTTCATAACGATAAGGAAGCAAAAGCATTTGCCATACAAAACAGACATCCAAAAGCAAAAGTGCCAATGGATGAAGAAGAGGACGATGACACAAAGGTTTTAAAGGATGTAAACCTGGGCGATTTTACACCAGTAGCTACTACCGAAAGGCAATTGAAGCAGCGGCATATTGTGGAGTTTGGAAGGCAACAATTGTTTACCGCTGACCGTTTACCGTTAACCGATGGGGACGTTGCTTCGGAATATGGTCAACGGAATACGGTCAACGGTAATCGGTTAACGGTAAACTTCCAAACCAAATCGCAACCTTCCTTCAACCGACAGTTTAATATGTTGATTGAGGATTTGACGAAGCATGAAGCCACTGGATACAGCATTTACATCTTCGCCGAACAGGCAAAACAGTTGGAAAGGTTACACAGCATTTTTAAAGACCTGAATACGGAGATAATATTTGTGCCTGTTGCCACTTCAATACATGAAGGATTTATTGATGAGGATTTAAAAATTGTTTGCTATACGGATCATCAGATATTTCAACGCTATCATAAATACAAGGTTAAGCAGGCTTTTAATAAGAACAAGGCATTGACCATTAAAACTCTCCGTGACCTGCAACCGGGAGATTTTGTGACACATATAGATCATGGCGTAGGTACCTATAGCGGTTTGCAAAAGCTGGAAGTGAATGGGCGGCTGCAAGAGGCGGTGCGAATTATTTATAAGGACAGTGATATATTGTATGTAAATATCAACTCCCTACACAAAATTTCTAAATACACAGGCAAGGAAGGTACGGTGCCGAGGGTGAACAAACTGGGTAGCGATGTGTGGAGTAAACTGAAGGAAAAGACCAAAACAAAGGTGAAGGAAATAGCCTTCGACCTGATAAAACTTTATGCCGAACGTAAGGCGCAGGTGGGGTTTGCATACACGCCGGATACCTATATGCAAACGGAACTGGAGGCGAGTTTTATGTATGAAGACACGCCCGACCAAGCAAAAGCCGTTGCCGATGTGAAGAAGGATATGGAAAGTCCAAGCCCAATGGATAGGTTGGTTTGTGGCGATGTGGGCTTTGGTAAGACAGAGGTTGCCATACGTGCTGCTTTTAAAAGTGTGATTGATGGTAAACAGGCTGCCGTGTTGGTGCCAACTACCATTCTTGCTTTTCAACATTATAAGACATTCAAGGACAGGCTAAAAGATTTTCCTGTGACGGTGGATTATGTAAACCGTTTTAAATCTTCTAAGGAGAAGAAAGAAACTTTAGAAAGATTGGCTGACGGAAAAATAGACATCATTATTGGTACGCATGGATTATTGGGTAAGGAGGTGAAGTTTAAAGACCTCGGCATGATGATTATAGACGAGGAACAGAAGTTTGGCGTGGCACATAAGGAGAAATTAAAGACCCTTAAAACCAACGTTGATTGCCTTACACTTACTGCAACCCCCATACCTAGAACGCTACATTTTAGTTTGATGGGTGCTAGGGATTTGAGTATTATCAATACGCCGCCGCCCAACAGACAACCTATTCAAACAGAGATTCAGGTGTTTAATGATGAATTCATCCGAGAAGCCATTTACTTTGAAACCAATAGGGGCGGTCAGGTTTTCTTTATCCATAACAGGGTACAAGGATTGGGAGAAATGGCGGGATTGATACAAGCCCAATGTCCGGATATTAGTATTGGTTTTGCTCATGGTCAGTTAGAAGGGCATGAATTGGAAGAACGTATCATGGACTTTATCGACCGTAAATATGATGTGTTGGTTTGTACCAATATTGTAGAGAGTGGGGTAGACATTGCCAATGTAAATACCATTATCATTAATAATGCACACCAGTTTGGCTTGAGCGATTTGCACCAATTGCGTGGTCGTGTAGGGCGAAGCAACAAGAAAGCCTTCTGTTATTTATTGGCACCGCCAATGAGTACCTTGCCTAGTGACAGCCGTAAGAGACTACAAACCTTAGAACAATTCAGCGATTTGGGAAGTGGCTTCCAGATTGCAATGCGTGATTTGGACATTCGCGGTGCGGGTAATTTATTAGGAGGGGAACAGAGTGGTTTTATGGCAGAGATAGGCTTCGAGATGTATCAGAAAATATTGGAAGAAGCGGTAAGGGAACTAAAACGTACTTCATTCAAGGAGTTATTTAAGGACGAGATTACGAAGCAAGATGATTTTGTAAATGATTGTACCATTGATACTGACTTGGAAATACTATTGCCAGACAGCTATGTAGAAAGTATTACCGAGCGTTTATCTCTCTACACCCGTCTGGATAGTTGCGAAAATGAAGAAGAGTTGACGGCGTTTCATACTGAATTGATAGATCGATTTGGTACAATACCAGAGCAGGTGGAAGATTTGTTTACAACAGTGCGTTGCCGTTGGGCAGCCGTAACCTTAGGTTTCGAAAAGATGAGTCTCAAGGAAAACATCATGCGTTGTTACTTCATCAATAAAAATGATTCTCCCTACTTCGAATCAGATTTATTCAAGAATATATTGGGATACTTGCAAACCGGTACCAATAAGGCAAGGCTAAAACAAGCTGGCAAGAACTTCATCCTGATAGTAGATGACATTAAAAATATGCAAGCAATGCTTAGGTTTTTAACGCTGATGAAAAAGGGGGTGATAAAGGAAGGGGCGTTATCTTGATTTATTTAGGAACAGTTGACAAATAAAAAAGGTAGATAGTAATTGGTTTTAAAACCAATTACTATCTACCTTTTTTATTTGTATAAGTTCTTACCTATTCATACTTGCCAAAAACTCTTCGTTGCTTCTGGTGCCACGCATACGCTTCAGCAATTCGTTCATGGCTTCTTCTGTGTTCATATCGTTCAAGAATAAACGCAGGATATTCATCCTTGCCAATACATCCTTGTCCATTAGTAAATCATCACGTCTTGTACTTGAACCAACCAAATCAATGGCAGGGAAAATACGACGGTTACCCAACCTTCTATCAAGAACCAATTCCATATTACCGGTACCCTTAAATTCTTCAAATATTACCTCATCCATTTTGCTGCCTGTTTCTATCAACGCTGTTGCGAGAATAGTCAACGATCCGCCATTTTCAATTTTACGGGCTGCACCAAAAAATTGTTTAGGCTTTTGCATGGCGTTAGCTTCCACACCACCGCTCAATACCTTGCCACTTGGTGGAGCAACTGTGTTGTAAGCCCTTGCCAAACGGGTAATACTATCCAATAATATAACCACATCATGACCACATTCTACCAATCTTTTTGCTTTTTGCAAAGCCATGGCCGATACTTTCACGTGCTTTTCTGCCGGCTCATCAAAAGTACTTGCTATTACTTCTGCGTTTACGCTACGTTCCATGTCGGTTACTTCCTCTGGTCTTTCATCTATCAAGACCACCATCAGGTAACATTCTGGATGATTGGCAGCAATGGCATTTGCCACTTCTTTCAGCAACATGGTTTTACCCACTTTTGGTTGTGCAACAATCAATCCACGCTGACCTTTACCTATTGGCGTAAACAAATCAATGATACGAGTACTATAGTTGCTCGAAGTGGTAAAGAGGTTCAGTTTTTCAAATGGGAACAACGGTGTCAAGTAATCAAAAGGAACGCGATCCCTTACCTCATCAGGTCTTTTTCCGTTGATGCCATCTACTTTTAAAAGGGCAAAATATTTTTCGCCTTCCTTCGGTGGGCGTACAGTACCAGTAACGGTATCTCCTGTTTTCAGTCCAAATAGTTTAATCTGACTTGGAGAAACATATACATCATCAGGAGAGGTTAAGTAATTGTAATCTGAGGAACGAAGGAAACCATATCCGTCAATCATCATTTCCAATACGCCTTCGCCAGTAATAATGCCATCAAATTCTATATTGAAAACAGGTTCTTTCTTATTGTATGAGGGCTTTGGCGCACGCTCAATTGTTTCTATCGTATTGATGTTTACACTCTCCGCTTCTTCTTCTTCCTCCTCGTCCTCATCATCACTTACATCCACATCGTCTGCACCAAGTGGGGGCAGGTTTAGTTTTGGCATTTCTATCTGATTGCTTAGGTGTTCTGTCGCTTGCAGCAATAGTTCTGCAAGGCTCTTTTGTGCAGGGTCTATATCTTCACCCAGTTCCAAATCAGAGTAATCATAGTCCAATTCTTCTTCTGGTTTTTTCTCCTTTTTATTGTCTACAATCTTTTGTTCCTTCTCTTCTATGATGGCAGGAACCACTGCTTCTGGCAAAGCATTTATTGGTTTACGCTTACGCGTACTTTTTGCTTTATCTGTCGTGTCTGTTTTTTCTTCTACCAAAGCGGGTGTAGCTATCTCTAGCTGTATAGCAGGCGTTGGTGTTGGATCAAGCTCTGGGGCAGATTCAATAAAAACAACTTCTTCCATTCCATTCGCCATGGGGCTTTTTGCACCTATTAGTTTGCGGGCGCGAGGTTTACGTTTTTCCTCTACAGGTGTTTCTACCGGCTTTGGTTGAGCCTCTGTTATTTTATTTATCAAAGTTTGCTTATTAAGCTTTTTTACATTGGTAAGTTTCAATGCTGCTGCTATATCAAAAAGTTCGGGCAGAAGCATTTCATTTAATTGCAAAATGTCGTACATAAAGTAAGTATTATTAAAAGCCTTTAAGGGAGGTACTTGGTGTAATTAAATACAGTGTTGACGTATTAAAAAAAAGTATGAAATAAATTTTGTTTGAAACTACTTGGAAGGAGAGAAACTGATGGGATAGTGAGATTACTAAAACATTGTTCAGCCTGTTTCCGGTGCAATGTTACAGGAAATTATTCAATACAAACAAATATTTATGGCGTGCTTTTCCTTTTAATAGAGTAATATGCAAGCTGAGTATGTTATTTTAACGATACATTTTCTTTGCCAGCTACAGATAATAAAACAGAATAAGGTCATTAGAGCAGGATTATTGATTGTGGGAATGGCAAGTGTTAATCCTATATCTCCTAGTGAGGCAAGAATTCAAAATTGTGGAAAATTAAGTAGTCATCACTTATTTAAGCAACCATGAATAATGTAATGAGGCATTCTTTACTGCCATTAAAATAGAAAACGAAAGCTAGTGAAAATTGGTGTAGGCATTAGGTTAAAGTACTACTCTAATGTCTCACTTTTGCTGTAAGGCATCTATCTTTTCTGCCAGTTTATAATCTAAATCGGTGATAATATCTCCTTCATCATGCGTGTTCAACCAAATCTTTACTTTATTGTAACTGTTTGTCCATATTGGGTGATAATTCAGTTTTTCTGCCTCTTCGGCCACTTTTGTCATAAATGAAAATGCTTCGGAGAAATCCTCAAAGACAAATTCCTCGTAAACATAATTGTTTTGTACTGTCCACATGGTGTATTATTGCTTTTGTAAGTTGCAAACTTCATACATTACCACTGTTTAAATTATTATTTATGAAATATTCTCTTTTATTTGTTGTTATTGGCAGTCTTTTTTGTAGTAATTTGAACGCACAAGCCAAAATATCAGCGGGCTTCAAAGCGGGTATCACTATACCTGGTTTGGGTGTAAATAGTTCTAATCCAGTGATAGATGGTTATAAAAACCAATTGGCACCTTACTTTGGATTTGTCCTTGAAACAGGACTTAATGAAAAGTGGTCTTTATTGAATGAAATAAATTATGCCACAATAAGCATCAAAAAGAATGGCAGTCAGGCAATTCCACAAAGTGCCTACGCCAGCCTCAATCTATCCACTGTCAATTTTCCTGATTACTTATATTCAAACTTTGAGAGCAAAATAAATATTAAGTATGTAGAAATTCCAATCATGTTAAAATATTATGTGTATCAAAATAAAAAGATGAACTTTTTTGTAAATGGTGGTGGGTTTGCAGGTATCTTATTTTTTAGCGACCTAAAGACAAAAGGACCCGGGTATCAGGGACAGGGATATATATATACAGACGCGGGGCACACTAATTCAATATCACCTTTTCCATTAAAACTAAGTCAAGAACCGTCTATACAAGATAGATTGAATCCTTTAAACATAGGCTTGGCGGCAGGCATTGGCTGTACATTTATTGGAAATGCTGGGGAGTTCTATATAAATGCAGATGGTGCTTTTGGCTTGATAAATATGCAATTAAACAAAGGGGATGGCGAAAATAAGTCAGAAGAAGCAACGCTTTCTATTGGCTATTTATTACATCTAAGCAAATAAACTCTGTGATACTACTTACTGACTCAAATGCATGTTCACCGATTACTGGGACAATTCAACAATTCATTAGCAATTGAAAATTCTTTTGGCATTGGGTTTGTTATTTACAATGTTACAAGCGATATATAAACCATTAAATTTTTTCTCATAAGCAGTTAGTTTTGGTTGCGGCTCCGATTTTTATCGGGGCCAATTTTTTTATATACCAAACCAGAATTGGAATAATTCATTTACATGTTTAACTAGGTGCCTTTTAGGTGATATTCGGGTCGTTTTACTTTTTATTTGGAATATAGCAACATTACTCTACATTTGCAGCGAAGAAAAAAAGGGAACGACTATCGTTCCCTTCTTCTTTATATCTATGGCAGCGGATACATTACAACAAATAGAAGCGTGGTTGGAGGCAATACTGACAGAATTTCCTGAATTATTTCTTGTCAGTGTAAAGATTAAGCCCACCAATAATATAAAAATATTTATTGATGGGGATAATGGGTTTCCCATCCTTTTGTGTACACGCGTTAACAGGAAGTTGTACAAGATGGTAGAAGAGGCAGCCATATATCCGGAAGGCGAGTTTAGCCTAGAGGTATCAAGCCCAGGAATAACAGAACCTTTAAAGTTGCACAGGCAATACACAAAAAATATAGGTAGGAATATTGAAATTGTTTTTAAAGACGACACATCAAAAACCGGTACACTTACCACTGTTGCAGAAGAAGAGATTATAATAGAATACACGGAAGGCAAAGGAAAGAAGGCGGTAGTTGAACAATTGGTTGTTCCATTTGATAAAATAAAGTCGGCAACAGTCCAAATCAAATTTTAAAAAGTACACTTCAAACATAGATTTTTAGATTATGGCAAGTATAAACTTAATTGATGCGTTTCAGGATTTCAAGGATGCCGAGAAACTAGATCGTCCCACGATGATGAAAGTGGTAGAGGATGTATTTAAAACATTGCTACGAAAGAAATATGGCAGCGATGAAAATTTTGATGTAATTGTAAATGCTGAGAAAGGGGATTTGGAAATTATCCGTCGTAGGTTGATTGTGGAGGACGGTGATGTAATGGATCCAAATGAAGAGGTTTCTTATTCTGAGGCAACCAAAATAGAACCCGATTTTGAAGTTGGGGAAGAATTATACCAAGAGGTAGATATGCTTGACTTCGGACGTCGTGCCATTTTAGCGGCAAAGCAAACATTGGCAAGCCGTATCGGTGATTTGAAGAAGAGTGCCTTGGTAAAAAAATATGAAGATAGGATTGGTGAAATAATTTCTGCCGAAGTTTATCAGGTATGGAAGAAAGAAGTTTTATTATTGGATGAAGAAGGTAATGAATTGATACTGCCTAAATCTGAGCAAATACCAAATGACTTCTATAAGAAGGGTGAAAATGCAAGGGCGGTAATTGTACGGGTAGATGTAAAGAATAATAACCCGGTAATCATATTATCAAGAACAAGTCCTACTTTCTTGGCTAAACTACTTGAAATAGAAGTTCCAGAAATATTTGATGGCTTGATTGCCATTAAAAAGATAGTTAGGGAGCCTGGCGAAAGAGCAAAAGTTGCTGTAGAAAGCTACGATGACAGGATAGATCCAGTGGGTGCCTGCGTCGGTATGAAAGGAAGCCGAATTCATGGTATTGTACGTGAATTGAAGAATGAAAACATAGATGTAATCAATTATACCACCAATATACAATTGCTTATCCAGCGCTCATTGACTCCGGCTAAAATCAGTTACATGAGAATTGACGAAGCCAAGAAGCAGGTTGATGCCTATTTAAAAGCAGATCAAGTGTCTCTTGCAATAGGACGAAGGGGGGTGAATATAAAATTAGCTTGCGAATTGACCGGATACGAAATTGATGCGTTTAGGGAAGATGAAGAAAAAACAAATGAATTTGACATTGACTTGGATGAATTTATTGATGAGATAGAACCTTGGATTATTGACGAATTCAAACGTGTGGGTTGTGATACTGCCCGCAGTGTTTTGTCGCTTACACCAAGCGAATTGGAAAGACGTACTGATTTAGAAAAAGAAACAATCACAGATGTACTTAAAATATTGAAGGAAGAATTTGAAAGAGAGGAAGAATAAGTATGTATAATTCAAAATTTATAAGGTTACTTTGTGGTTCATTATTGAATTAAGGGTTACTGAACAAGTAAATATTTGTTTTTCATAATAAAAAATACAAATGGCTATGATGAATTGATTTTTTTCATAGCTTGTGGATTAAAAAGCACTGAATGTCAGAACTGAAGTTACCGAGGTTATTAGCAGCAGCTAAAGAGTTTAATGTGGGTGCAGATACCCTTACGGACTTTTTGGCTAAAAAAGGATTTCATAAAGATGATTTGAAACCTACTGCTAAGCTTACTGAGCCCATGTATTATGCGTTGCAAGCTGAATTTCAGGGTGACAAGCAAGCAAAGGGCAAAGCTGATTTGGTAGAGATACCAAAAAGCCAACAGAGTGAACGGAAGAAGCGTGATGAAGAAGAAATTACGTTTAGACGCGATGACAAAAAACAACACTACAAAGAAGAGGTAAAGCCGGCACCAGCACCTGTAGTTCCTGAAGTGGTAGCTCCAATACCAGAGGTAATTAAGCCAATAGAAATTGCACCGGTTCAAATTGAGGTAGCTAAAGTTCCAGAAGTAATTACTGAAATAGTCATAAAAGAAGAGGTAGCAGAAACTAAAGTCACTGAAGAAACAAGGGACAATACCAATAATACACTAAAGATAGAGGCTCCAGAATTAGAAGGGCCAAAGGTTTTAGATAAAATAGATTTATCTACCATTGATTTCTCAACTAGACCCAAAAGGGCATTTGTAAAGAAAGAAGAGGAGACAACACCTGTAGAACCTTCTCCTATTCCAAATGAAACCCCTTCTGCAATTGCACAACCTGAAGTTGAAAAACAAGAAGCGATTGCTACACCTGCACCTGCTATCGTTCCTGCATTCAGCGAACCTGTAGCAAAAATAGAAGAAGTTGTTGCGGCACCGAAAAAAGAACCTATTGTTATTGAAAGAAAAATTATTGAAGAACCTCAACAAGATACTGCCCCAGAAACGGGTGCAATCATTGAAAATATTCATGTAGAAAAATTAACTGGCCCTAAGATTTTAGGTAAAATTGAACTTCCTATTGATAGCGATACAAGGCCAAAGCCTAGTAGTGCAGAAGATAGGAAAAAGAGAAAAAGAATTCCGGTTGATAATAGGCGTGTTGGTGGAAATCATAATCATCCTCCCCATAATCACCCTTCACATGGCCAACCGCATCAAGGTCAGCCTCATCAAGGTGGTCAAGGTCATGCGCCAGGGAACTTTCAAAATAGACCTCCACAACAAGGCGGAGGTTTCAATAGAGAGGTTAGACAAGGGCAACCACCTGCTCCAGACCCAAGGGCAAGTAGACCAGTTGTAGCTGCAAATAACAATGCTAACAATCGTGGACAAGGCAGTGGAGGATTTAATAACAGGCCAGGTGGCGGAGGCTTTAATAGAGCTGGCGGAGGTAGAACTTCAGGTCGTAGGGATGATAATAAGGAAATTGACGCAAAAGAAATTCAAGATAAGATTAAGGAAACCCAAGCCAAACTTGCTGGTGGTGGTGGAAGAGGAAAGAGCTTGAAAGCTAAATATCGTCGTGCAAAACGTGATGAAGCTGCTGATGCCATGAACGACATGGACAATGATGACAACAAGCTACAGGTTACAGAATTTGTAACGGTAAGTGAGTTGGCCAACCTGATGGATGTAAGCTTTGCTGAGGTAATTGGCAAGTGTATGGGTCTGGGTATCATGGTGAGCATCAACCAACGTTTGGATGCGGAAGTAATAGAATTGGTGGCTAGTGAGTTTGATTACGAAGTTGAGTTCATTGGTGTTGATGATATAGATGAAATGGATGAGGAAGAGGAAGAAGAAGATTTGGCCGATTCCGAAACCCGTCCTCCTATTGTTACTATCATGGGTCACGTGGATCATGGTAAAACATCTCTTTTGGATCATATCCGTAGTGCAAATGTGGTTGCCGGAGAGGCCGGTGGCATCACCCAGCACATTGGTGCTTATGAGGTTACCCTTCCCAACGGAAAAGCAATTACTTTCTTGGATACGCCGGGTCACGAAGCCTTTACGGCCATGCGTGCCAGAGGTGCTAAGATTACGGATATAGCAGTAATAGTTGTTGCGGCAGACGATGCCGTGATGCCTCAAACCAGGGAAGCTATCAGCCACGCACAGGCGGCGGGTGTACCAATGATCTTTGCCGTTAATAAAATGGATAAGGACGGTGCCAATCCACAAAAGATATACGAGCAATTGGCTGGTATGAACATCTTGGTAGAAAGCTGGGGTGGTAAATATCAAAGTCAGGAATTGGCTGCCAAGAAGGGATTGAATGTTGATTTATTATTAGAAAAGATATTATTAGAAGCTGAATTATTAGATGTAAAAGCAAATCCTAAGAGAGATGCCAACGGGTCGGTCATTGAAGCCTCGTTGGATAAAGGCCGTGGATTTGTGGCTACCATACTTGTGCAAAACGGAACACTCCGTCAGGGCGATTTGATGGTTTCTGGTCAGCACTATGGTAGGGTTAAGGCAATGTTTAATGAGCGTAACCAACGTGTTACCGAAGCCCCACCATCTACACCGGTAGTTATATTGGGCTTGAATGGTGCACCACAAGCGGGTGAGAAGTTTAAGATTTATACCGACGAAAGCGAAGCGAAAGACGTTGCAACCAAGCGGGCGCAGATTTCTCGTGAGCAAGGTTTACGTGCAAGGAAACATATTACCTTGGATGAAATTGGCCGCCGTTTGGCTTTGGGCAACTTTAAGGAATTGAATATCATCATCAAGGGTGATGTGGATGGATCTGTTGAGGCATTGAGCGATTCATTGCAAAAACTATCCAACCCAGAAATTGCCATCCGTGTGGTTCATAAGGCCGTTGGTCAAATCTCTGAAAGTGATGTATTGTTGGCTGCGGCTTCCGATGCCATTGTTATAGGCTTCAACGTCCGTCCTTCTTCACAAGCTAATAAATTGGCAGAAAACGAAGGTGTTCAGGTTAAGATGTACTCTATCATCTACACCGCTATCGATGAAATACGCAGTGCGATGGAAGGTATGCTAGAGCCGAAGGTTGAAGATAAGGAGGTTGCAACTGTAGAGGTGCGAGAGGTTTATAAATTTGATAAGGCAACCGTTGCAGGTTGTTATGTTCAGGAAGGAAAGGTTAAGCGGGACCATAAAATCCGTGTATTCCGTGATGGTATCCTTGTTTATCCTCGTCAAGAAGGTGGATTTGCAGAACTGGGCAGCTTGAAACGCTTTAAGGACGACATGAAGGAAGTGAACAATGGCTACGAGTGCGGATTGACTGTGAAGGGCTTTAGCGACCTTGCGGTGAATGACAGCATCATTGCTTACGAACAAGAAGAGGTGAAGCGTACCTTGTAATAAGGCTTTAATTTATAGGATACAATAAGGTTCAGACATAAAGTTTGAACCTTATTTTTTTGCGCCGATAATTCATATTGTACACTTTACATCTTCATTAATTAATTTCCACCCATATAAAGGAGATTTATGATGGGGGATATAGGTCATAATATGGTATGGGAGATAACCGACCGTATTATCCTTGTGGTGAAGCTATGGGAGGGACGACTGCTGGAATTGTGTGGTTTGGATGCGATGTTAACAACGTAAGGAATGAGAGGGCAGTTGTCACGCGTTAACTTTATAACGTATTAGGCATTGATGTGGAAGGGATGCCACACACATTGGCAATTTCGTGTGGGTCGCTCACCGTGGCTACCGTCCCGTGCGTCACAGCGATCTTCGCAAATTCGGTCGGCACCAGCATACTACTTTCAATGTGTACATGGCTATCTATGAAGCCGGGAAGAATGTATCCGTGTTCCGTTAATTGTTTACCGTTAACCGAAGTACCCTCATCGGTAAACGGTAAACGGTTGACGGATTCTATCTTTCCATCCATTACAATAATCTCCGCAGGATAAATTTCCTTCTTAAATATATCTACCAGATTGCCTTTGATACTAAATGATTGTGCTGCCATAATACTTACGAAAATAATGGTTTGAGGGAAATGAGGATTATAAAGTTGGTTTTGGCTACTTATAATAGCGTTTCGTGATTAGATAAAGGAGCATTCGTTAGCTAATTATTGTGGTTAGGTAGCTAACAACTGTCGTTTGTCAGCTAGCAATTGCCTCATGAATGCATCCATTAAGCCCTATATGATAGCAATCAATGATATTTAATATTTAAAGGAGAATACTATATTTACAGATAATAATGGCGTTATGTATAACAAGGTTTTAAATTTTGTTTTCTATATTATAATGTCCTTCGGATTATTAGCTGGGCTTTTATCTATTTATAGAGGAACATTGCGCAAAGCTTCAATGAAGATTGTAAGTGGTAAGGTTATAAACAAAATACGAGACTATACAAGTGGAGGCAAGGGTAGGCATTACTATACAGCATTTGAATTAGAGGGTTTGCATGATGAAATTGCAATTAATTTTCCTTCTGAAAATGCAGCTGATAATGATTCAACATTTTATTTGATAGATACAGGTAAGCTCTATACGTTTTACCTAAACCCTACTTACCCTATAAAAAAAGGGATTAATATGGGTTTAGAAAGAATAGATTATAAAAATATTGAAATTTATAAGACCTCTAATACGTTCAATTTGTTTATGGGTATTTTTATTTGCTTACTCTGTTTAATTAGCATTACTCTTAAAATGAAATACAAAAAGAAAGAAAACGAAATTTAATAGATTGCTCTCTTTCCTAATTCTTCACCTTACTTTTATCCTCCTAATTATTTGCTACATGAAAAAGATACTGCTGCCATTGCTTGTTCTGTTTATTATTACATACACTTTTTCGCAAGAGCCTACC
>JANYEU010000168.1 GCA_025362915.1 Chitinophagaceae bacterium
TCAAAACATTAGATCGTGCAAGGGAAGCTGTAAGAAAGTTGAAACGAAAAGACCTTCCAGCAGGGGGAATTGCCGTTAATTTATTGGGAGGTATTTATCCACTTACAAAATCTTTTGAACTTACTTCTGAAGATGGGGGAACGGAAGATTTTCCTGTTGTTTACAGGGCTTATAAGGACGAAGATGTGCGGTTGATTGGCGGTAAAAAACTAACTGCAAATGATATTAGCTTAGTATCCAATCCTGCAATGTTGGCGAGGATAAATCCTGTTGCCAAAGGGATGATTTATCAATTCAGCACAAAAGCTCTGGGGATTGACCATGCCAATATTTTTCCAGATAACTTTAGTGATGGTGGTGGCATTTTCGAGTTGTTTTTTAATGGCAAAAGACTGCCATTATCCAGATGGCCTGATGAAGGTTACACGACCATGAAAGAAGTGGTTAACCCGGGAGATAATAAGACACCTGGCACTTTTATTTATCAAGATAGTACGCCCGTAGAACATTGGGAAGGAAACAACAATATTTGGCTGAAAGGATTCTGGCGTGTGGGGTGGGAAAATCCTGCCATTAAAGTGGCTTCTATTGATAAGGCAACGAAACAAATTACATTTAAGGTAGGCTTGCAAGCAGGTATTGGCAGTAAATATAATCGCCCGAAAGGCAATGGAAAGGAACAATGGTATGCCATTAATCTGTTGGAGGAGATTACAAAGCCAAGTGAATGGGCAATAGATTTTAATACAGGTATCGTCTATTTCTGGCCGCCTTCTGCTGTAGATAAGGCAGATATCTTGGTTTCGCAAATGGATCAACCCATTATTTCTGCCAATAATGTTTCCAATGTTGCTTTTATTGGGCTCACCCTTGAAGGCTCTTTAGGCGATGGAATGGTGTTTACAAAGAGTAATCAAAACTTAGTGGCTGGTTGCACTTTCCGTAACCTTGGCGGGCGTGGCGTTGTGTTGGATGGTTATAAAAGCGGCATACAAAGCTGCGATATGTATGGATTGGGAAGGGGTTGTATTGTAATTTCTGGGGGAAATAAACTAAAGCTTACGGAGTCGGGCAATTATGTAATCAATAATCACCTGCATGATTATGGTGCATTGAAGTCTCAGTATTCTGCTGCTGTCGATTTGTATTCTGATAATAAAAACCAGGATGCAGTAGGTATTTATGTGGCTCATAACCTTATACATCATGCACCTCGTGATGGGGTTTTATTTGCCGGGCAAAAGAATGTATTTGAATACAATGAAATCCATCGTTGTTCTTACGCTTCGGCAGATGTGGGTGCTTTCTATTCTTGGTTAGATTGGACAATCCGTGGTGTGGTTATCCGCTATAATTACATCCATAACACAGTAGGAGGCGTTAATCCTGATGATGGGTCTTCTGGTAGCTTTGTTTATGGAAATATATTCTCAGGTAATAGAACAGGGGTATGGATAGCAAGTGGTCCTGATCACATCGTTCAAAATAATATTTTTATTAAGAATGTAGGGCCTGTATTTGGAATGGATGATAGGGGAAAAAGCAGGGGTTATGCAACCAACAAGAAATTGTTGGCTGGGGTTAATGAAATTAATCCAACGTCACCGCCATGGAGTACAACCTTTCCGGAAATGCCTACACTGTTAAATACCCACCCAGAATTGCCACAACGTACCAAGTTTACAGGGAATGTAGTTTGGATAAAAAGTGGTGATGCAACTTCTATCCACATGAGTAAAGAAAACAAAGTGGATAGTAATTTGATAAAGATTGATGGGAATTTTGTTACAGATAAAAATCCGGGCTTTATTGACGCAAACAGTGGTCTCTTAATGCTAAAGTCAACTTCACCAGTATTTGATAAGATTATAGATTTTCCAAGAATTAAGTTTGATAAGATAGGATTGTACTTAGATAAATATCGTAAGAAGCTACCTACACCCGAAGAAGCTGGCAAACTGCCTTCACAGAATCCGTGGAAGGATAATGATACTGACACTTATTTTGGAACTTAGTAAACAAAGGGTAATAGTGGTTTTTATGCACTAAGGTTTTAAGAAGAATAAACCAGGTTGGCGCATCATAAATCAAAAAGGAAGTTACCCCGAAAGGAAATTAACAGACCCCGAAGGAAAATTAACCATCCCGAAGAGAAAATTAACCTTCCCGGATTGTAAATTAACCATCCCGAAGAGAAAATTAACTGTCCCCAAAGGAAAAATAACCATCCCGAAATGATTTCGGGTAATCCCGAAGGAGAAATTAACTATCACATTTGGAAAAATAAACACTCCCTTTGGCGAAGCAACACTTTATAAGTTGTTACTAACACAAAGAACATAGGGTTTGTAAAGAATAAGAGAGAGATAATTTTTTTGAAGTATTCACAAAGCTTATTTTAAATATGGGAGAACTTAGATGACTAAAAAAGAATAAATGTTACATAGATTAGCTTGTTTGCTTTTTATTTACCTGATGATTGCTAGCAACGTTGTGGGGCAATCTTTTCAGTTGGGGTCTGATTATTATCCTGAGCATTTTCCAATTGAAAATGTTTCTAGGGATGCATCGCTAATGAAAGCAGGTGGGCTAAACATAGTAAGGATGTGTAACTTTGCTCGGTTTAAAATGCAACCCGATAGCAATACTTACACTTTAGATTGGTTGGTTAAATCGGTTGATACTTTAGGTAAATGCCAAATTAAAACCCTGCTTTGTACCCCAACTGCTGCCATACCCAAATGGATGTTTGACCAATATCCAGACATTATGCAAGTAACAGAAACCGGGCAAAGAAAACCTTATGGTAAAAGGCGACAGGCTTGCCTAAACAATGAAACGTATAGGAATTATTCAGTAAAAATTGCCGAACAACTAGCAAACACTTTTACCAACAATCCCAATGTGGAGGGTTTTCAGATAGATAATGAATTGATGGCATAAGAACCTTATTGCTATTGCGAAACTTGCAGATTGAAGTTTGGGAATTGGCTCAATGAGAAATATAAGACCATAGAAAACTTGAATAGTACTTGGGGATTAACTTTCTGTAGTGAGAACTTGACTGATTTCAATCAGGTATTCTTACCCAGAAAAGGTGATAACCTCGGATGCTTTGTGGATTATCAGGAGTTTTATTCTGATTGTACCATTGAGTATTTTAATCTTCAAAGGGATGCCATTAAAAAGATAAACCCGAGGTTTAAAGTCACCCATAACATTTGTTCGAGTGGGTTTATTTATAAGTTGGATATGTATAAGCTTGCTAAGAACTGTGATTTTTTGTCACTAGATAACTACCCCCTACACTTGGACTTTGGACAATGAGTATGCTCCTGTAGATAATTTTGAATTTCATCCTGCTATGGCATCATTGGCTTTATCACAAATACGAGGAACACTCAAAGCACCTTTTTGGGTTACTGAGCAACAAATTTCGAGAACTGCAGGCAAACAAAGGAAGTTGGTAGAACCAGGAATGGCTCGTTTGTGGTGTCATCAAGGGCTGGCACATGGTGCGGAAAGTATCCTCTTTTTCCCATACAGAACTTTCGAAAATGCCCACGAACAAATGATGAATGGGGTAGTGGATGCGGATAATATCCCAAGGAGAAGGTATGAGGAAGTGAAACAGACATCTACTGAACTATCTAAAATAAAGTCTATTATTGGCAATGCCTTTCCCGTTTCAAAGGCGGCAATACTGAGGGATTTTAAGTGCGATTGGGCTTTTGAAGATGGTAGGGTAAGTGCGGACTTTAGGTATATGCGCCATATCTATTCCTATTATAGGTCCTTGAGAGAGAAGAATATTACAACTGATATTGTTTCGCCAAATGACAAGTTAGATAGTTATTCTCTAATTATTGTTTCTGCACAGATATTGGTTACACCAGAGTTATGCGCTAAGCTAAAACAAGCAGCCGAGAATGGGAGTACGGTAGTGATTACTTGTATGACAGGATTGCGAAACCCCTCCATGAAATCTTTTGGTAGGTTGTTGAATAAGGATATAGAATCATTAGCTGGTATAGAAATGCAAGAACAGTTTGCACTCATTAAACAAGAAAACACGAAAATTATCTACCCAATTAATTCCACTAAACCAGCATATACTGGTTCTTTATGGTATGACGATTTTAAGCCTCTTTCCACAGAGGTATTGGCAACTTATGATAGTCGTTTTCTAAAAGGAAAACCAGCAGTGGTTAAAAATAGGGTTGGTAAAGGTGCTGTTTATTATATCGGCACTGTTCCAATCGATGAAATGATTGATGAATTGGTGGGAGAATTTGCTTTAAATGCCCATATTACCCCTTTGGCAAAGTGTACCAATAAACTGGTGGACATAACTGAACTGAAAGGAACAAAAAGATTTGTATATGCCATAAACTTTTCGCAAGAGGATCAGAAAATAGAACTGAGTTTTCGCATGAAAGATGTGCTGACAAACAAAATAGAAACATCTGCCTTAGTAAAAGCAATGGATTTTAAAGTATTTGAAGTTAAGTAGAAATAGGATTTATAAACGATAAAATAAATGACAATGAAACATACACTTACAACAATTGCTTCTTGCTTAATGATAGCAATTGGTTTTGCGCAAGTAAAACCCGCAAGCCTTTTTAGTGATAATATGGTTTTGCAAAGAGAAACCAATGTACCCGTTTGGGGAACTGCTTCAGAAAATGAAAGTGTTACAGTAGAGTTTGAAGGTCAAAAACAGACCACTATAGCAAAGGATGGTAAGTGGAAAGTAAACTTGAAGCCTTTAAAAGCTGGTGGCGGTGCATTAAACATGAGAATTATAGGCGCAAAAGTAAGGTTCTTGGTTAATGTTGAAGGTCATGAAAATAAATCTATGAAAATTACACTCAAAGACACTGTAATTATACACAATATCCTTGTGGGAGAAGTGTGGTTGTGTAGCGGACAAAGCAATATGGAACGCGCAATGATTTATGATACGGCAGGAAAGGAAGCAGTAGCCAATTCTGCCAACGACATGCTTCGATTAGTTACCATACCTCATAATTCTAGAGATACTCCTCAAACGGAAGTGCCTTGCAAATGGGTTGCATCTAGCCCTTCTACAACCTTGCATTTCTCTGCAACGGCTTATTGGTTTGGTAGTAAGTTGCAAAAAGAGTTGGGTGTACCTGTTGGTATTATCAACTCATCTTACGGCGGAACGCCGATTGAAGCTTGGATAAATGAAAAGACCTTAGCTGATTTAAGTTTACCAAAGGATGTCAATAATAATTCCGCAATGGCACGGGCAAATTATGAAATGAGGAAAGCGAAGATGCAGCCCATCATGGATAAATACAATGCGGACAAAGAAGCAGCCAAGAAACAACATCTTCCTGCACCACCGCAACCAGCAAGTGTCGTGGGAGATTATCGTGGCCCAAATGTTTTGTATAATGGCATGATTGCCCCATTAATTCCGTTTGCCATTAAGGGAATGGTTTGGTATCAAGGGGAAAATAATAGTTATGTAGGAAGGGCAAATACTTATTATGAATTGTTGCCAGCCTTGATTAAAGAATGGCGTGGAGAATGGGGTGAAGGAAACATTCCATTCTTTGTTGTACAGCTTTGCCCT
>JANYEU010000227.1 GCA_025362915.1 Chitinophagaceae bacterium
AGGATTGTACCGGGCAAACCTTCTGCTGCTGACAAGCAAAGAGCAGAAGAATTATTGGGCTATTCGGATGACTTAATGATTATGAGCGAGTGCTATCGTTTATGGGCAATAGAAACGGATAGACCTCAATCAAAAGAAATATTGTCTTTCAGCAAGGCAGATGAGGAAGGGGTTGTAATAGTTCCAGACATTAATAAGTTCCGCGAATTGAAGCTTAGGTTATTAAACGGAACACATACCTTCTCTTGCGGATTGGCGGTTGTTGCTGGTTTTACAACCGTAAAAGAAGCGATGGCAAATGAGGCATTTACCAAGTTTATAACGGGTGTGGCCAATAATGAAATGGCACCGGCCATCCTTAACGAAAATATTACATTGACCGATGCACAGGCATTTATAGGTAAGGTATTGGATAGATTCCGCAATCCATTTATAGAACATTTATGGATTAGCATCTCCATGCAATACACGTCCAAGATGAAGATGCGCAACCTCCCTGTTCTGGCAAAGTATTACTCAACCAATACTATGCCGCCTGCATATATGTCGGTTGGTTTTGCTGCGTACATACTATTTATGAAAAGCCATTTGGATGATGGTAAATATGTTGGCACACTCAATGGCAAGCAATATACCATTACTGATGATTATGCCCCCATCCTGCACAATCACTGGGTCAGTAGCGATGCGGCTACGGTAGTAAATGCAGTTTTAAAAGATACCACCCTTTGGGATACAGACCTTAGCTTGCTTCCTGGTTTTGTCAGTGCAGTAACGTCTCAATTGGAGTCGCTTATCTCCAAAGGCTTTATAGGGACAGTAAACGCCCTTTAACTTAAAATAATTTAAATAGGATAATAAAATAATTAGTTATGGAATATCAAACAGCAAACCTAACCGCTGGAGAAGAATTGGATGGCAGCAAGGTGGTACCATTTAATGGAAAGGAAAAGAAAGTAAAGAGTTTTTTGGACGAGAATTTCTTGTTGAAAAACAAAACTGCCGAGATACTATACCACGAGTATGCTAAGGCAATGCCCATCATAGATTATCACTGTCATTTGCCGCAACAGCAGATTGCCGAAGATAAAAATTTCGAAAACCTTACGCAGGTTTGGCTATATGGCGACCATTATAAGTGGCGTGCCATGCGTACCAACGGAATAAATGAAAGGTTTTGTACGGGCGATGCAACGGATTTTGAAAAGTTTGAGCAATGGGCTGCTACCGTACCTTATACCTTACGCAATCCATTATATCACTGGACACACTTGGAGTTGCAACGCTATTTTGATGAGTATGAGATATTAAAAAGTGATTCTGCCAAGCGTATTTACGATGACTGTTCCGAAAAATTGCGCAGCAAAGAGTATAGTGTAAAGAATTTATTACGCAAGATGAATGTTGCTGCCGTTTGCACAACAGACGATCCGGCAGATAATCTTGGCTACCACCAACTATTAAAGGATCAGGCTTTCGAGATACCTGTCTTACCGGCATTTCGTCCAGATACTGCCATGAATGTAAGCAATGCCGCTGCATTTATTGCTTATGTAAAGAGGATTGAGACTGCATCAAACATCAGCATTGGAAGTTATTCCGATTATACAAAGGCATTAAAAAACCGTCATGATTTCTTTGCATCCATGGGTTGTAATGTAAGCGATCATGGATTGGAAGAATTGTATGCGGAAGATTATACCGAAGCTGAAGTTTCTGCCATATTTGCGAAGGTATTTGGTGGAAGTTCATTGACCTTGCTAGAACAAAATAAGTTCAGGAGCGCCATGTTGGTACTGTTTGCAGAATGGGATCACGAAAAAGGATGGATTCAACAATTCCACTTGGGCGCTTTGCGTAATAACAATGGAAGAATGCTTAGGAATTTGGGACCTGATACTGGTTTTGATAGTATTGGTGATTTTTCTCAAGGAAGAAACTTATCAGCTTTTTTAAGTAGACTTGAAACACAGGATAAACTAACAAAAACAATTCTTTATAACCTTAATCCTGCCGATAATGAGTTATTTGCAACAATGATTGGCAACTTTAATGATGGTAGCTCGCCTGGTAAGGTTCAATGGGGTAGTGGCTGGTGGTTTTTGGATCAGAAGGATGGTATGGTAAAGCAAATGAATGCCCTATCAAATATGGGGTTGCTTAGTAGGTTTGTAGGTATGCTTACCGATAGCCGAAGCTTTTTATCTTTCCCACGTCACGAATATTTCAGACGTATCCTTTGCAACCTTTTTGGGGAGGAAATAGAAAACGGAGAACTTCCAAATGACATTGCATGGACAGGTAAGGTGATTCAGGACATCTGTTATTACAATGCAAAAAACTATTTCGGTTACTAGAATATTTATATTAATATTTCCCACCCCACGATTGATTGTTTATCGATATTTGACTGATACACAATTAAGGGAGAAGTTGAAGCCACACGAAAGTGTGGCTTTTTTTATGCAGGGTTGTTATATTAGTTTTGCTTCGGGAGTTTATAATCAGTTTAGTACATATGCTATAAATAACCATAAAAAAAGCCACCCAGTGTGGGCAGCTTTTTCTAAATCTTTTGTAATAACCCACTAAGGAATGGTTACGTTAAGCAAACCCGTCCAAGGATCGAAGCCGCCTTTTTGGGTTACCCAACGGGCAAAGTAACCTGTTTGGTCTGCTTGTAGGAAAATCCTATACGATGCAAAAGTTTCAGGACACCTTCCTGCGTATAGGTCACATCGAAGGCTGATTGGATAAACGAGCGTATTTCGTTGCTCGTCGTATATAGCCTGCCCTTCAACTCAAACCTAAGTGTTGTTATCTGACAACTGGTTAACAAACCCCAATAGCCTTCATAACCTGTTTGTAGGTACTCCCCAACCCCTTGCCCCTATAAGCAGCCTCATACCGCTACACCGTACTTCCATCAATGCCTAAAACCTCCTCTATTTCCCTCACAGACTTGCCCATTGATAACATTTACAGTAACAAGGACATAAACCAACCTGTGCGCTGATGACTCCTAAGAACTGCTTTTTCCAATTCGGTGTTTTTGAAATCTCACATACACATAACGGAAAAACAATCTCCTTATTTTGAAAATCATCAACTTTTTCAAAATAGCATTCGCTAACTATTTTACTTTGAGTATAAAAATGGGTCGTGATGCACTGTTCACGCTGCTTTCAGCCAATGGATTGCTGATACGAAAGCGTAAAAGGAGAATACAGACCACCAATTCCCAGCATTGGCTAAGGAGGTATCCCAACCTTATCCGAGATTTTGTTCCCACAGCCATCCACCAGCTCTGGGTGAGTGACATCACCTATTGGAAGGT
>JANYEU010000262.1 GCA_025362915.1 Chitinophagaceae bacterium
GGATGCCGGTAGTGGTGCAAAAAAACCAATTTCTGAAGCGATGATTCAAACCGTAGCAAGCCATATAGAAAGCCCGTTGATAGTTGGCGGTGGTATAATTACACCCGAAAAAGCTTATTTAAATTGTAAGGCAGGTGCCGATGTAATAGTGGTGGGCAATGCAATAGAAAAAGATTTAAGTCTTATAAAAGAAATGACTGATGCCATAAAAAGCGTCAATGTTAAGGTATAGATTCTCATTATAATTGCGACTCCATTACCCTCTCTAACAAATTTCTCTTTTATTCCGATATAATATCTTGCATCTTTGCAATCTATTAGTTCAAGACGCTATGGATACAGTTTCAGATAAGCCTACCCAAAAAACCATCTACATTGGTGTAATCTCCGTTTTGATGCTGTTATTTGGCTTTTTATTTTTTGGGCGCAGATTCTTTACTTCCACACTTGGTTTAACCAGATTAAGCAATATATCTATCCTTCTTTCAGAATTTTTTTTCTGGCTCATACTTTTATTATTAAGTATCTACGCCAATAAAATTGAAAAAAACAAATTCCTTATATGGCAAGAAACACACTACAATGTGTGGATGCACATAAAAGCCATTTTCGCAATATTTGCCATTACAATTGCACTTGAAGTACCGGTACTATTGGTTTTAAAAGCCCTTCACCTATTAAAAGAAAGCAGTAAGATAGACGAAATGAAAACCGTACTGCAAGCCAATAAACAACTACTATTGTTTGCAGCACTTACCGCCGGCGTTACCGAAGAGTTTATATTTAGAGGTTATCTATTGCCACGATTTCAGATTATTTTTAAAAACCCATACATAGCCATCGCCCTTTCCTCCATACTTTTTGGATTATTACACTTTAGTTACGGCACAATCGTTAATATGGTAGGCCCAATGATACTTGGTACCGTATATGGGTATTTCTATTGGAAATATCGAAACATTGCCATCCCCATCATCTGCCATTTTTTATGGGATTTCATCTTGATGTCCATAAACATTAAGCCTCATTAATATTTTGCAAACCCCATAAATATATATTTACAAGAGAGACAGGAGAGATTAAGAGATACTGTGAGAGGCTTTGGATATAGCAGCTTTAAGGCGGATAAATAGTCAGTTAACGGTGAAAATTGAGCAGTAACCAGTAAGATTCTTCTTTACTGGTTACTGCCCATCGTTTTTATCCTTCTATCCCCATCTTATCCAAAATTCCCATACTTACGCCTGTGGTAGAATAACCTCCATCGTGAAACAGGTTTTGCATGGTAACCATACGTGTAAGATCCGAGAAAAGAGTGATGCAGTAGTTGGCACAATCTTCTGCACTTGCATTGCCAAGAGGGGCAATGGAATCTGCATAATCGAAGAAATCGCCAAAGCCTTTTATACCATTACCAGCCGTAGTTTTTGTGGGCGACTGGGAAACAGTATTGATACGCACCTTCTTTTGGGTGCCATAATGGTAGCCAAAACTACGGGCGATAGACTCTAACATTGCTTTGATGTCGGCCATATCCGTATAAAAAGGATAGGTACGTTGCGCAGCCATATAGGTTAATGCCACAACACTACCCCACTCGCTGATGGCATCCATTTTATGCGCCACAGACAACATTTTATGGAACGACAACGCAGATACATCAATTCCTTTTTGATAAAATTCGTAATTCAATTCGGTATAAGGAATCTTCTTGCGGATGTTTACGCTCATGCCAATGGAGTGCAAAACAAAATCAATCTTGCCACCCAATATCTCTTGAGAATCTGTAAATAACTTGGTCAGGTCTTCCACACTTGTAGCGTCAGCAGGAATAATTTGAGAACCTGTTTTCTCTGCCAATTTGTTTATTTCTCCCATCCGCATCGCTATCGGTGCATTGGTCAGCACAAATGTTGCGCCTTCTTCGTGCGCTTTTTCCGCCACTTTCCAGGCAATGGAATTTTCATCCAAAGCACCACTGATTATCCCACGTTTTCCTTTTAATAAATTGTATGACATAGCCTTTGTTCAATTTTAATTTGAGCGTCAAACATAATACATAATGCTGAATGGTGGCGTTTTGAGTGCGAAAGGCCGAAAAACATTTCCTATTTCAGCATTCATATTTTTCTTTGGGCGTGCCCCTTGGGGTCGGGCTTTCCGTTACAATCTTTTTGCCCTAAGAAGGGACAAAAAGTATTTTTACCACAATCCCTCAAGCACCATGCGAGTACCCAAATAGTGTGCGATTAGCGTTCATAAGGAAGCCTTCGCTCGAAGCGAAGACTTCCTTAATTATTCTTTTGATTTAATTCCTGCAAGAGAGTGGGTTTTCTTTAATTGCTCAGTTATATCTTGAACTCCATTAATCAATCCGGTATCATCTGAGGCACTAATAGTTATATTGCCCTTTTCCACTTTAATTCTAAAGATCTCTTTTGCATTAACCTTGGATTGATGCGCAATATAAATTCTATACTTAGCATGGTCTCTAACTTCAGTAATCTTCTCTTGCTTCAATACTGCCGGCAAATCTTTTAATACAGTATCTTGTTTTGAAGCCCACATATAAGGCGTTCTAAAGGCAACTGTAATATTTTAACTATATCCGACACTAATTAATATTGTTAGAAAGATTGATGTAAATAATTTTTTGGTCATAAAGCATAAGTCATCTTGTTTACAAATATAATAGTAAAGTACGCACCGAATAGTAAGGGTGATTTGCATGATTTGCCAACTTTTCAGAAGTTGGTAAATCTACCACTAACCACTGACTGCAAGATTTGGCAACTTCCAAAAAGTTACCAAATCATCGTTGCCAAATCAGTCATCGTCAAACATAATTCCCTTCGCAATTATTTTCTGAATTTCGGAATGATATTGCATAAACCTTTCCTTATCACCAAACCATTCCAGAACCTCTTTCTTATTCAATTTACTCGGTTTATCAATCAAGATTCTTTTATATGAACTCCACTCCCATTTCCTAAAATCATCTGTAAGGTGATGATGTTGTGGATTGGAATGGATATAATAGACCAACTGCATAAAATAGACATCATTATCAACCCTTTTGAACGGCTTCTGAAATAATGCTCCAATCCGTTGCTGTTGCTTATTGAAAGACATGGAATACGACTGAAAAAACTTGCGAAGCTGATGACAAACAATATCATGAGTAGATTTTGGGGTCGTAGAATGTGGATTTTGAGTGTCTGGAAATTTTTGTAGTGTTTCTAAATCCAGACCAGTCAAGTCCTTTATCCTAAATAAGATATGAAAATGATTTCCCAGCAAGCAATAGGCAAAAGTTTCAACCACAGGCGATAGGTAGAAATCGTATTGCTTCAAAAAAAACTCATAATTGCCCTCATTCCGAAACATTGGTTGTTTGTCTGTGGAACGATTATAAACATGATAAAATTTATTCTCTTCAAACTTTGTGTAATAATGTGCCCCGTCTTTGCCATTTATTTCTCTTTAGGGATAAGCAATTTTCTAAAAGCAAGTGAATCTACACAAAAGTTACCATAATGAATTTTCATATTTCACAAGCATGATTTGCCAACTTTTCAAAAGTTGGTAAATCTATCTATGAACCGCTTATATGCCGTTCCGCATACGGAAGGCGACGTAAGCAAGACCTGTTACTATCGAAGCTTTTACGAAAATACACCCGGAAAACGTGGTCCGCAAAGCTGGATTTTGAAGGCTGTGGTTAGTTAGGAAAAAGATAGTAGTTATTAGATAGTAGATATTATAGCTAATGTTCAGAGGATTAAATGCCCATCATTTCCTTGGCATTTTCAAGTGCGGCGGCAGTAGGTTTTTCGCCCCCAAGCATCTGCGCAATGGCTGTTACCCTTTCGCCTTTACTCAATAACCTGATATTTGTTTTTACCTCTGCGCCTTTATTTTCCTTGTAAACAAAGTAATGGTTATCGGCCTTTCCGGCAATCTGGGGTTGGTGGGTGATACAGATTATTTGCCTGTTTGCAGCCAATCCTTTCATGATTGCCCCTACCTGTTTGGCAGCTTCGCCACTGATGCCTGTATCTATCTCATCAAAAATCATGGTGGGCAGGTCGATGCTTTTTGCCACCAACGATTTTATACAGAGCATCAATCTGCTCAATTCTCCACCACTCGCCACTTTTCTGATAGGCTCAAAACGGTTGCTTTTGTTGGCATCAAACAAAAAGGCTATATCGTCATTGCCATATTGGTTTAGCGGTGTTTCTTTAATATCAACTTTCAACCTTGCGTTTGGCATACCCACCTGATGCAACAAAATGTTTACGTCTTTTTCTAATGGCAATGCCTGTTTATTCCTTTTTTCTGAAAGGGTTTTTGCCGTACCAGTGGCTTGTTTTAAAAATTCAACCACCTCTTTTTCTTTGGCGGCAATGGCATCGTCAATGTTTAAAACCGCCAAAAGCTTTTGTTCCAATTCCTTTTGGATGGCTATCAACCCATTGGTTGTAGGAACGCCATGCTTTTTTAAGAGCTTATATCCTACCGCCAAACGCTCATTGATAATTTCTATCCGTGCCTCATCAAAATGTATGGAATCGCTGATGCGTTCAGCCTCATCGGCCATATCCTGTAATTCTATTTGAGATGATTTTAGCCTATCAACCAACGCAGGCAAATCAGGATGATACGCAGTATATCCCAAAAGCTGATTGGCCAATTGCTTTAACAAGGCTGTTACGGGTGTATCATTGCCATGTAAATCAAAATAAGTCTTGCCAAGTGCGGTTTTAATACCCTCGCTATTACACAAAAGCTGCAGTTCTGTATCCAACTCTTCCAGCTCATTTTCTTTCAGGTTTATTTCTTTCAATTCATCATACAAAAACTGATAGTAGCCTAATTCCTTATCGAAGGAAGCTTTTCGTTCCTGCAATGAATGGAGTGCTTTTGTAGAAGTAAGCCATTGCTGATACTCAGCCTGATAAGTTTGAAGTAAGGTTTGGTTATTGGAAAGGGCATCAATAACTTCCCGCTGAAAGTCTGTATCGCCTATCTCCAATGTGT
>JANYEU010000382.1 GCA_025362915.1 Chitinophagaceae bacterium
AATGGCGGAGGATCTCAAGCTAGCCTCAGCTATCCAACAACGCTAAGTGTAAGTGGCGATATTTCTGTAGGCAATTCTGCTTTTCTTAAAGTAGGTAATACCAACGTTTATAATCATGGTAAGATTATTTTCACAAAAACTGGTACACAGGCTTATGGCAATGCCACAACTGGTGGTCAATTTGACTTGATCATCAATTCTGGTTCTACCCTCCAGCTTACAAATACTGCAACTCAGGTTTACAATGCAACAGCAACTGATATTATTACTAATAATGGCAAGATAGACTTGAATGGCAATACACTAACCTTTAACACCATCTCTGGCAGTGGTACCATTAAAGGTAGTTCTACATCTACTTTAATTATTAATGGTGTAGCTAATAATACCTTAAGTTTCGATCAAACAACGCTTGGAACTACCAATGTATTAAAAGGTCTTACACTTACTACAACAGGCACAATAACGTTAAGCAATACCTTAAACTTAACAGGAACCCTTATACCTACATCTGGCACTTTAACAACAGGAGGAAATCTTACATTGAAATCTACCTCTATATCTAATACTGCAATTGTAGGTCAGACAGGTGGAACCATTTTAGGAGCGGTAAATGTGGAGCGTTACATACCTTCTGGTTTCCGCGCCTATCGCGATATGGCACCTGAGTCTTACGGTTCGGGTACAATCTACAATAACTGGCAGGAAGGTGGTTCTTTCACCAGCGGTATAGGTATCTTCATCACAGGTCCCGGGGCAATTGATGCCACGGCTGCCGATTACAGTGGTGGTCAGTTGCCGGCATCAAGTGCAGGTTTAGATTACAGCATCAATGGCAATGCATCCGCCTTCACGTATTCATACCCAACCTTTACCCCAATTGCAAATACAAAGGTTGCCCTTGATCCATTTGTTGGTTATAGGGTGTTGATAAGGGGAGACAGGAGTTTCAATCTGGCAACTACACCAATAGTCAACTATTACAACATTGGCTTGCGGATGGTAAATGCAACAACACTTCGTGCACTTGGTGGCAAACTGATTACAGGTACTGTTACCATCAATACCACGAATGCATCCGGTACAACAGCTGATGGCGGTGCCATCTCTTCATCTGCTGCGGCATTGAGCAATACGGTGAATAATTTCACCATGGTTGCCAATCCTTATGTATGTCCTGTTCAGTGGGGTACAGGCACTGCAACCAATAGTGCTGCCACTACAATATATGGAGCATCCAGCAACATCAATGGTAGTTACTGGTATCTGGATCCAACATCCGGTGACGCAGGTAAGTACATAGCCTTCAACGCCATCACAGGTACAGCCGTTAGTGGTTACACCAGCACCAGTTCGGTTACCTCCACCGGTTACCTTCAACCGGGTCAGGCGGTGTTTGTACAGACAGCAGCCAGCAGTCCGGTGGTTGTATTCAAGGAAACTGCAAAAGCTGCAGGAACTACAAAGGCTGCAATCTTTGGTGTGACCACTCCATTGAGCAAGATATACGTCAGCCTGTTGAAACAGGACAGCGCAGGTATCTATGATCATGTTGATGGGGCTGCAATAGCCTTCAGCAGCGGGTTTGGCAATACAGCCTATGGAGCTCAGGATGCCTTGAAATTCGGTAATGCAAAAGACAATCTATCCATTACGGACAAGGGCAAGAGCCTAAGCATTGATGGCAGGTTGCCGGCAACAGCAAGTGATGTATTGCCGATAGCCATCAGCAAGGTAAGTGGAACTAGCTATCAGTTAGAAATAGATGCCACCACCTACATTGCCAATGGATTTACACCTTACCTGATGGACAGCTACAAGGGAACCACCACTGCATTGACAAGTGGGGTTAACACCATCAGCTTCGCCGCAGATGCCACCATAACTGCAAGCTTCCAGAACAGGTTCAGCTTGGGCTTCAAGCCGACAACCTTGGCGGTAAACAGCATCGTAGCAAGTGCAACCTTGAACAACAAGATTGCCACCATCAGCTGGAACACGGTAGGAGAGAAGGGAGTATCAAGGTTTGAGGTGGAGAAA
>JANYEU010000281.1 GCA_025362915.1 Chitinophagaceae bacterium
TTAAGGAAGGCTTCGCTTCAAGCGAAGCCTTCCTTGGCAATTATCCTTTTGATTTAATTCCTGCAAGAGAGTGGGTTTTCTTTAATTTCTCGGCTATATATATAATTCCATTCATCAAGCCGATGTTATCTTGTGAGTATATTGAGATATTGCCTTTTTCAACTTTAATTTTAAAGCCTTCCTTTTTTGTAACAATATCTTCTTCTAACCCTCCAATGTAAATTCTATACTTGGCGTGGTCTCTAACTTCTTTAATCTTCTCTTGTTTCAATACTTCCCGCAACGTATTAAGTACAGAATCTTCTTTAAAATCCCAAAGATAACGATGCCGAAAGGCAACTGTAATACCTTGACCATATCCTATGCTTATCAATAGGATGAAAAGAATTGATGTAAATAATTTCTTGGTCATAAAATATGTTTTCCTTTCAACAAATATAATAGTAAAGTACACACCGTTTTAAACCTGTCAGGTCTTCAAGACCTCACAGGTTGAATTAATCCCTATCTCCCCAATAATAAAACCCATCCCTTACTTCATTATACAGTTATCTTTAGCGGATGTATGTGCCAACGGTTGCTTTTATTGCCTTGCCAAAACCCTTATCGGAGGCTGGGAAAGTGCTTTCGCTGCGTTTTACGGTTCTTATTACTCCTATACTATTGTTTTTTACTTTACAGGCAATGGAATAATTGCCAAACCTGTTATCTAGTCACGTCTGTCTCAACGATGTCATCCTAACAAGTTATATAGTCATCCCTGTCTCAACGATGGCATCCTAATAAGTTATCTAGTCATCCCTGTCTCAACGATGTCGTCCTTATCTCAACGATGACATAAAAAAATGTTTTGAGCAGACGTTTACTTATTTCAGTCAATTATTTTCAATAAAATTTAAAAAATTAAATTTATGCTTTTATCGCTTACCCTCTTTTCTTCCCTCCTCTCCCTTTGTCACTACCCTTGCCATTATCCCTTTCATTGTTCCCTTCTGCATTGTCCATTATCCTATTGATAATTTTATCTAGCTGTCGTCTTTCACCTGGAAATTTGCGTAGGTTATAAGTAAAGGTTACCAAAAAGTAACGTTTTAGCACATTGTTCTGTACATCCTGAATATAGTTTGATGTGGCATTTCGATATACACTTACATTTTGGTTGAGCAAATCGTACACACCAATCTTTATCTCGCCCTGTTGTTTGCTGAACAATTGTTTGGCAAAGCTGGCATTCCACAACGGCAGGTTGGCATTGTAACCCGCAGCAAGCCCGCTGTTGTACGAATAATTAAAAACACTTCCCAATATCCATCCACCATTAAAGGTATAGGTTGGCTCCAACGTAAGGCTGGTGGTGTAATAATTCCTGTTGTTCTGCGGCCTTATAGAGTACTTGATGATATTATAATTATAGCCAGCATTAAAATTCAGGTCAAGTTTTTCTTGCAGGTTCATTGTCCAGTTTATGTTTTCACCTGCATTTGAAGCGTATGTATAGTTGGTTGCCCCGTTTATCAAACTTACATCCCGGTTGTATGCGGCATTGGTAATAAAATTCAAGTTGCTTTTAGGTTTTCTCAATTGTATGCCATAGTTCACATTTGTTCTTGCATTATATACGCCATTTTGGTTTTGATAAGTGGTTGTCTGGTAACCGTTGGCCAACTGATTGATGCTTGTAACCACCTTATTCCGTGTAGTACTGCCGCTAACCATGATGGAAATATTTCTAAAAGTTGAAGGGTCAACGTAGGTATAAAGCACCCTGATACTGTGCATAAACTCTTGCCCCAAATTAGGATTACCCATGATGATATTTGCCGGATTACTATTATTTGGCACTGGCTGCAATTGCGAAATGCCCGGTTGGTTGCTGCGTCCATTGTAATTTATCCGAATGTTTTCTTGTTTGCTGAAGGTGTAAATAAAGTTGGCGGTTGGATATAGGTTGGTAAAATTTCTGGAGATGCTCGTGTCTTTGGTAATATTCTGGCTGCTCAGGTTGGTAAATTGCACACCATTAGCAAAATTAAAATTCCATTTACCTATAATTGCCCTGTAGCCAATACTTACCCTGTTTGAACTGTTTATATTGATAAAATTATTGGAAAGGCTATCTACCAAATCTGTGTAGCCCTTTGTGAGGGTATCATAAGAATGAATCTTGGCATCGGAAGTACTTCTGCTGTAGCCATTGCCATAACTCAATTCAATTACACGATTAAAAGCCACTGGGAAAGTATAAGAGAAATTACTACCAATGTTGCCACTGTTGCTGGTATAGTCATTTATCTGGTTAATCACTTTTGTAGAGTCATAAGGTATAAAATAGTTGGTGATGGAATTATTACTTCCATTGCTTCCATTATTATTCAATCCACCATTTATGCCAATTGAAAATGTATTACCGGGTTTTTTAAACCGGTGACGGAAGGTGGCAGAAATACTACCGCTTACATTGCTATTGCTGCCATTACTATTGTGGGTGTAATTATTTTGATTGATGGGATCTTTGTTATAAACAATACTTTTTGAAGTATTTGATGCACTGATATTGTTAGAATTGCCATCATTGAAAGATATATCCGGACGAATGATAAGCATACTGGAAGTATCGAATTTTTGTTCAAGATTCAGGTTGATGCGATGATTGATACTTTTTCTTTCGGAACCAGAAACAGAATTGCTAAAACTGGATGTATCATTTTCAGGCGTAAACCTTTCTGTAAAACTCTTGCTATCTCTATTAGTTTGTAGGTTATTGTAAAAATAACTACCCGACACATCTGCATTTTTAAACCATACATCCGTGTAGTTGAGCCCTGCCGCTTTGGTAGTTGTTATACCTCCACGGCTTTGTCCGCTACCGCCACCATCCTGCGGCGTAAACCCTTGTACATTGATATTGTTGGTTTGCCCAAGCGCTGTAATCTTTTGGTCGCCCTTAAACTTACTATAATTTACATTTGCTTCATAACGTCCATCGCTACCGGCACCACCAATGGCACGCCCAAAATACCCTCTCTTCCTGTTCTTTTTTGTGGTAATGTTTATCGTCTTGATACGTGTGCCATCGTCAAAACCACTGAAGGCACTTTGGTCGCTCATGGCATCATACACCTGAATCTTATCTACAATATCCGGCGGCAGGTTCTTGGTTGCCATCTTTGGGTCGTTCCCAAAAAAACGTTTGCCATCCACAAATATGCGTTGCACCTGTTCGCCTTGCGCTGTCACATTGCCATCATTATCAACTGTAACGCCCGGTAGTTTTTTCAGCAAATCTTCCACTACTGCATTGGGTTTGGTCTTAAAACTACTGGCCTTATATTCCAATGTATCATTTTTTACCGAGATAGGGCTTTCAGTTACTACCACTTCTTCCATTTCTTTAGCAGATACTTTCATGTAAATTAGGCCTAAGTCCAGGTTAGGTTGTTCTTCTGTAAGATTAATTTTCTTGATAAAGGTTTTAAACCCCTGAAAGCTAATTTGCACAATGAGATAGCCAAAAGGCACACTCTTTATCTCGAAGGCTCCTTTTTCTTTACTCAATCCAAAAACCACAACAGTAGAATCTGCCGCATCTATAATTGAGATTGATGCAGATCTGAGTGGTTGATTGCCTACTGTATCCATCAATTTTCCAGAAATAACACCTGTAGTTTGGGCAGAAAGAAGAGAAGTAATTAAAAGCGAAATACAGAATAGAAGTATTTTATTCATAAGTCAAGTTAGTCGTGAAAAGATGTTAGTTATTTAAAAAAAGACGAAAGACTAGAACCCTTAAAGAAGGGAAACCATCATTTTTTTCATTCAAATCATTTTATCATTGGTATAAAACTGTTCTCCCAAGACCTTTAGAGGTTATTTAGGTTTAATAAGAACCCAAATCTATCGGGGAAAAGTAGCTTTGAAGGGATGTTCAGGCAATATGCCTATTGTTGGAGGAGCTTCAATATCCGTTGAATTCAAAACAAGCGTACCTTCTAGTTTTTACAACCAGAGGCACGTTTAGTAAGTATAAAGTATAATTGGGCTTAGTCTATCCAATAGTCAATCAATATTAATTACCACAAAAACAATGGAACCAGCCAAAAGGGAGAAACATAGAATGGATCGTAGTAGGGTTCGTAATAAGTATATTCTTCTACCACCGTTTCTTCTATTATATCTGTACTGTTATAGTTTATGTTTTGCTTTTCTTCTTGCGCCCTCTTTGCCTCTTCTTTTAAGATATTGATAAGCAATTCTGCACCCTGCCCAACCATATCTTCCATGGCATCATTGCCTAGGTCTTCAGGTTTGATTGCAGAGTCACAAACCTTTTCAATCTCATTCCAAATAGCATCATCCACCAAATCTATCTGCCATCCGGTGGCTTCAGTATCAAATGCATTTTCATTAATGAAAGACATGAAAACAATCTCAGCAGGATTAAGCTTCTTAAATAGGGCAACGGCTATGCGCAAATCTTCAAAACGGTTATCGTTCTTATAGTTATCCCATTCTTGATCTGTATCAAAATCGAAGTATTTGCTGAATGCAAATTCCCCTTTTTCCAAATCTACAAAAGAATACACATCATACATTTTCAGGAACTCGGTATATCGGTTCATGAAAACATCAAAAGTATCCTCACCACTCTTGGTTACTTGATATTTATTGCCATCGACAGACAAATATCCTTTAGCCAATAAGGCAACCAATAGAGGTTCCAATACCTTATCCTCCGATTGAAGGATGGTGGTAAATACACGCTCCTTATTTATCATTTCATCCAGAAGGATGATACTTGCAAAATTCTTTTTATCAATTGCGCCTAAAGACATAATATATGCAGTTTATTGGTGAATAAAAGCTTTTTCTTAAAAGTGCGTGAAGACGCGCATCCTAGCATTCGCTTTGTTTCGTGTCTTCATGAAACGAAAACTTTATGCACCAGTTTTATTTTCATTACGCTTTGCCTTCAAGGCATCCAACGCAGAAGACCCAGAAGAAGAACCCAATATCTTGTTTATTTCTTGCTCAGACGAAAGCGTTGTATCCCTTACCTCAGCATAAGCTTGCGCCCTAAATTCAGTAGAAGTAACTTTTGAATCCATCCTATCCAGCGTACTCATCAAACCATCAGTATCTACTGATGACAATGTCTTGTTTATTTTTTCGCTTACATCAGCAGTCTTTGCACGAGACTTTAATAGGGTAATCCTGTTTTCAGTTTCGCTGATCCTATCCTTCAACTGTTGAACGGCAACATCCATTACCCCCAAAGCTTTTTCTTCTTTTTCTGCCATTGAAGCAAATTCTCCAGCTTGCCTTTTAGCTTGTACCGCGCTTTCGGCAGCAGTATTAGCCAAAGTGTTTCCTTTGTCGGCTTCAAGTTTACCAGCTTCTACCATGTCAAGCAAGTCATTTGCTTTCTTTTCCCATTCTTCCGCTTTTGTGTGCGCCTTTTGTTCTTCCGCACGATGTTGCAATGCAGCAGCCTTTACTTCCGATTCTCCAGTTATGGCAGTCTGGTAGTTATCCTTTAGCTCGCGCAATACCTGATCCGCCATTTTTACCGGATCTTCCATTTTATCTACTACGGAATTAACTTCCGATTTACTGATTCTGAATAGTCTATCTAATAGTCCCATGATTGTATGTTTTATTGATGATTAAATTTTGTTGTACGTTATACGTTTTACGTAATATGTATAACTTAAAACGTATTTCTAAATGCTAGCGTCTCCTTCCAAATCCACTCCTACTTCCTCCAAAGGAAGAACGCCCTGAACTGGAAGAACTTCTACTACTAGAACCAAATCCACCAGAACGAACAGGTGTAGAAGCATCTCTGGCAGAGAAAGAACGTTGCGACCGGACAGGGTTACTTAAACTGCTCCTTGAAGTTCCTGACGGATGGAACCCATTTCCCGAAGGACTAGCATGTGTAACCGTGCGATAAGTAGTTGTGTGGTAACTATGGTAATAAGAAGGGTAATAGCCATAATGATACATGGGGTAATAATATGGATGCGGTCTTAGCATGTAAGACAACAACAATAGTTCGCCAATGCCAAAAGAGGAATGATAAGAATAATCAGGACCGCAATAAGTAGGGTTGCCCTGAATTTGCATCTCTGCCCTATCATTGGTTTGATTGGGTGTGATGTTCATGGTAGCCACCGTTACAGAATCCGTATTATTTACATCATCCACCACCTGTATCTTATTGGGTGATTCCACCACTTTCAGAAAATCAACCTTGCCATCCTTGTCCAAGTCAAGGTTATTGATGTCGTTATCTGGCGCATTGATGGCAGACTCTATTTGCGAAGGATTATTAGTCTTCTTTACAAGATTTGCAAAGTTGTTTACATTAAAACCCGGCAAGGCATTAGCCTGTATGGATACATTATTCCCTTGATCGGGGTTTTGGTTATTGCTACCACCACAACTAACCATTATGACGGATAAACTTAAAAGAAAAATTATTCGTTTCATATAATAATAAAAAACGAAAGTAATAAATAGTGTGTCATACTATCCAAACTAATTATTGAAATTGGCTATTCTTTAGATATACGGTAAGTAGAGGACTGTATTGTGCTTTTGATTTACAGGAAACCCTATTTCTTGGAAGCATGATTTTTTGCTTTCGGAACAAAATTAGTCAATCAAAACTGCTTTGTGATTTAAAAGTAGATATATTGCGTACTCAAGTGAATAAAAAGTATTTATGAAAAGACATCAACTGTTATCGGCTGTAATCCTTCTAGCGATGGGATTTTCGGCTTATGGGCAACAATCAACCGGGAAGAGGAAAAAATTTATTGAGACGGCAAACTTTGATAGTTCAGTAAAGCCCGGAGATAATTTCTATCTGTTTGTAAATGGAAAGTGGATCAAGAATACGGTAATACCGCCCACTGAAACTAGGATTGGGTCGTTCTTGGATGTTTACAATGTAACAAAAGAACATGTAAAAGGGATATTGGTAGATGTATCCAAGGGCGGCGAACCTGCTGGAACCATTGAACAAAAGGTAGGTGATTTTTATGCTTCTGGGATGGATTCGGTAACGATAGAAAAGCGTAGCTATGACCCGATTAAACCGATGTTGCAAGAAATTGATGGCATACAAAACACAAAAGGTGTTGTTGCTTTTATTGCCAAGGAACAGGTGAAAAACAATGATATTCTCTATGCACCTTATGTTGGTGCGGATGATAAGAATAGCAGCATGAATATATTGGGGTTCTATCAATCGGGGATTGGGTTACCGGATAGGGATTATTATTTTAAGACAGATGCAGCCACTTTAAAAATACAGGAGGCATACAAAAAGAGACTTAAAAAGTTATTTGTGCTTACTGGAAATGATTCTGTGACTGCGGCAAAAAATACAGACGCCATCTACGATTTGGAGAAGTCAATTGCAACAAGTCACCGTACAAAAGTTGAACTACGTGATCCGCAGAGCAATTATAATAAAATGGCTATTACTGATTTGCAAAAGCAAATGCCCACATTTGATTGGATGACAGTTTTGAATATACTTGGTGTGAAAGTGGATTCTGTAAATGTGAATCAACCAGCATTCTATACTAAAATAAACGAGCTTCTACAAACTACCCCTGTTGCAACTTGGAAGATTTATTTAAAGGCAGCAATTATTAAGGGCGCTTCTTCTTCATTGAGTAGCGACTTTGTAAAGGCATCTTTCGAATATCAAAAGGCGTTGAGCGGCCAGCAAAAAATCAAGCCAAGATGGGAAAGGATGTATCGTTCCACTGATGCCAATTTAGGCGAAGCACTTGGTCAATTATACGTAAAACAATACTTTACGGAAGATGCAAAGATGCGGATGCAGGCGTTGGTGAACAACCTGAGCATTGCCTTTGAAGCAAGGATAAATAAGGTGGATTGGATGAGCGACAGTACCAAAACAAAGGCAAAAGATAAGTTGCATGCCTTCCTGAAGAAGATTGGTTACCCTAATAAATGGCGCGACTACAGCAAGGTAGCTATTAATAGAAATACCTACTTTGAAAACCTGCAAGCTTGCAATCAGAACGAATTTAATTTTGCAATCAACAAGGTTGGTAAGCCTGTAGATAAGATGGAATGGGGCATGACGCCGCCTACCATCAATGCGTATTACAATCCATCGTTCAATGAAATTGTTTTTCCTGCGGGAATTTTGCAGTTCCCTTTCTTCGATCCTGCTGCCGATGACGCCATTAATTATGGCGGCATTGGCTTGGTGATTGGACACGAGATGACCCACGGTTTTGATGACCAAGGAGCTCAATATGATAAGGATGGCAACCTAAGAAACTGGTGGTCTAGCAGCGATAGCGCGCAATTTGTAGCAAGAAGTAAGCAAGTAATTGACCAATACAGTGCCTTTACGGTGTTAGATACCCTTCACGTAAACGGAGAACTCACTACAGGAGAGAATATGGCAGATAATGGTGGCTTGGCTATTGCGTATGATGCTTTCAAAATGACTAAAGAAGGACAAAGCAAAACAAAGATTGATGGCTTTACACCCGATCAACGTTTCTTTATCTCCTTTGCACAAGTATGGCGTGCAAAGCAAAAAGATGAAAGCTTAAGACAGTTGGTTCTCACTAATCCACACTCTCCAGAGAACTGGCGTGTACTAGGCCCATTGTCAAACTTTACTCCTTTTTATACAGCATTCAATGTAAAGCCGGGAGATAAGATGTATAAGGCTGAAAAAGATAGGATAAAGATTTGGTAGGAATAGACTTCTTCCGAAGTTGTGAACGTCATTAATGAAAACTAAAAAGAGCGGCCATCCAATTGGATACCGCTCTTTTAGTATTATAAAGTTGAAAAATTAACCTAAGGCAACCCTTACAAATTTAGTAACCACAAGGTCTTTATCTACACTCTTCAAGTAATCAGCAACAGTTTTGCTATTGTCTTTTACAAAAGCTTGTGCAACCAAAGTTTGTTCCTTGAAGAAAGCATTCAATTTACCTTCTGCAATCTTGGCAACCATTTCGTCTGGCTTACCCGCCATTTTAGGATCAGCTTTCATTGTTTCAATAACAATAGCCCTTTCCCTTTCAATTGTTTCAGCAGGAACGCTATCAGCATCAACAGCCAATGGATTCATGGCAGCAATTTGCATGGCAACGTCTCTACCAGCTTCGGCTGCTTCCTTATTTAAGGCAACTAAAACACCCATACGGTAAGCACCGTGAATGTATGAGGCTACATAAGGAGCCTCTACCCTTTCAAAACGTGCAATACCTATCTTTTCGCCAATGGAGGCTAGTTTATCATTAATCAAATCTGATACCTTGGCACCACCTACCGTTACCTCACTCAATTCTTCTGCACTCTTCACATCATTTGCAACTGCTGCATCAGCAATGCTTTGTGCGAAAGCGATGAAATCTGCATTCTTAGAAACGAAATCAGTTTCAGAACTGATTGTTATGATAAAACCAGTTTTTTTATCGGCAGAAGTCTGTGCTATGATAACACCTTCTTTTGCTTCACGGTCGCTACGTTTTGCAGCTACCTTTTGTCCTTGTTTGCGCAACCAATCTATTGCACCTTCAAAGTCACCACCTGTTTCGGTTAATGCCTTTCTACAATCCATCATCCCAGCGCCAGTTGCCTGACGTAACTTATTGATGTCTGCTGCTGTAATTGCTACTGCTGTACTCATGTTATCTCAATTTTGTTTCCACAACATTGTGGAAGCTTTATTATTAAATTTAGAAATGGCTGCAAAGTTTATCTGTGCAGCCATTTATCCAATGTTATTTTAATATTACCAGAATGGTTGCAAGTTTCAAATCACTGGTCTTAAGTTGCTTGTTTCAAGTTGCAAGTAACTGTATCCAGAAACCTGTATCCTGTAACTAGTACTATCTGCCACCCGGACCACCTGGACGACGGTTGTTGGTATTGATTGGTGCACGACGCTTAACGCCACCACCTGCAGGTGCATTTGCATCTACCGGAGCACGACCAGCACCTCTACGACCACGACCACCTTCTGCCTGTGCTTCTTGTTCTAATCTGCGGGCATGAGCTTCGTTGTCATTTCCTGCCTCGTCAGCAACATCTTCTTCATCCTTGTTAGCCTGACGTTCTGCCAAACCTTCTGCAATGGCAGCAGTGATGTAGTTGGTGATGATAGCTATAGATTTGGTAGCATCATCATTGGAAGGGATAGGGAATTCAACCTTATTAGGATCAGAATTTGTATCAACCATTCCAAAAACAGTAATACCCAAACGCTTAGCTTCTGCCAAGGCAATATGCTCTACGCTGATATCAACCAAGTACAAAGCATGTGGCAAACGGCTCATCTGAGCAATACCACCCAATACTTTTTCCAATTTGTCCTTATCGCGGGATAAAGTCAACTTTTCTTTCTTGGTCAAACTTTCAGCACTTGCATCGTTCAATAATTTGTCAATACCTTGCATTTTCTTTACGCTCTTACGAACCGTATTGAAATTGGTAAGCATACCACCCAACCACCTTTCAGTAGCATAAGGCATGTTTACACGCTTGGCACATTCAGAAACTATTTCCTTAGCTTGCTTTTTGGTAGCCACAAACATTATTTTCTTACCGCTTTTTGCAATCTGTTTCATTGCGGCAGCAGCATCTTGTAAATGGTCTACAGTCTTGTTTAGATCTATAATATGAATACCTTTCTTTTCAGCGAAAATGTAAGGTAACATTTTAGGGTTCCACTTCTTCTTCAAGTGGCCAAAGTGTACGCCGGCCTCAAGTAGTTGCTGTTGTAATGAAGTGTTTGCTTCCATTTTTTTGAGATTTAATGCTTTTTCTTCTAATTATAAGAAGAACATAAAAGCAGATTTGTTTGAAAAAATATAATAATACTTGCCAACCCACTCGTGTAGGTTGGGTATAGATTAACGTTTGCTGAACTGGTAGCTTCTTCTTGCTTTTTTATGACCAAATTTCTTACGTTCTACACCACGTGGGTCACGTGTTAATTGACCAGCTGCTTTAAGTATTGGTCTGAATTCAGGGTTTACTTCAAGCAACGCACGGGCAATACCCAATTTTGCTGCTTCAGCTTGTCCTTTCAGTCCACCACCTTGTGCATTGATCACAATGTCAAACTTTCCTGCTACATCAGCAGTTTTGATAGGTGCTTCCACTTGGTTTTGTAAATAAACCAAAGTGAAATATTGTTTATAATCCTTGTCGTTTACAGTAATCTTCCCTTCGCCCCTGCTGATGAAAACACGGGTAACGGCTTCCTTACGACGACCAAGTGCATTTTTTTGCTTTTCCATTTATTTTTGCTTTTAGCTGCCAATATTTGTTGGCGGCTGTTTGTAATTTAGTATTTAAACTCTTTTGGTTGTTGTGCAGTGTGCGGATGTTTAGCATCGGCATACACAAATAATTTACCATACATCTTCCGTCCCAATTTGTTTTTAGGAAGCATCCCTTTAATGGTTCTTTCTAAAAGAGCTTCTGGTCTGCGCTTCAACAAATCGCCAGCAGCTTCTTCTTTCTTACCACCTGGGTAGCCAGAGAAGTTGATGTACATTTTGTCTTCTAACTTGTTACCGGTAAAGATAACCTTGTCGGCATTGATAACGATTACATAATCACCACAATCAACGTGAGGGGTGAAATATGTTTTGTTCTTTCCTCGAAGGACGGCCGCAATTCTTGCGCTGATACGTCCTACGGTTTGATTAGTACCGTCAACAATCCACCAATTGTGGGTAACGGTAGCCGCGTTGGCATGCTTTGTTGTAAAATGTAAATGACTCATTGTAAATTTTTTATTTTGCTGATGCTATCCCACCAGACTTTCTTTAATTGGGCTGCAAATGTAGTGTTATGATTTCGAATAAAAGTACATTCTAAAAAAATAATTTTATAGCACCTTTGTAAATAATTGATTTACAATACTAAAAATGACAAAATAATTTAATTATACGTCGAAAGTTGAGTGTAGAAAGTAAAGAAAAGAGGCAGAAAGGAAGTATTATCTTCCTGGCTGCCTCTTTCTTTTATACTCGCAGACTATCAACTTTTTACTTTCGACTTTCGACTAGTAATCAATTCCTATCCTACAGAAATGGTTACGATGTTGCTAACCACACCTACCACTACATCATTAACAATAAACCAAGCCCTATATTGGCGAATTTCAGCCTGACCAGGCACCAAATTGGGGCGTGTGTCTATAAAAGTTGGTTTATTTGCGGTTAACAGA
>JANYEU010000290.1 GCA_025362915.1 Chitinophagaceae bacterium
ATTATCCTTTGCAGGGTTTGGATAGAGTTTCAGGGCATTGTCTTTGGCAGTAAAGCTGACCATGACCACATTGCCATAAGTATATTTTCCACTTTTATCCACTTGCCTGATGCGGTAATAGTTTACTCCCATTAAAGGAGAATTATCTGTAAACCCATACGCTGTTTTCTGTGTGCTATTTCCCTTTGAAAGAATACTATTTATACTGGTAAAACTGGTTCCATTGGCAGAACGCTCCACTTCAAAATGATCGTTGTTTTCTTCTGTTAATGTTGACCAATGCAATACTGCGCTTGTGTTTTCTTTAGTAACAGTTAAAGGAAGAAATTTAATGGGCAATGGATCTCCTACTGTTGTACCCGGAGCTTCCAACCGTAGATAATCGAACATTACATCGCCCGATGTGGCACCTCCAGCAGCCCTTAGCGAAAACTCAATTGTGTTTACACCTGCCTTCAACAAGTTCCCATTAAACAAAATTCTCAAATCGCTGTAAGCACCATGTATCCCTTTTCGTATCATGCCATCCGATGCATTGCTTGGAATAATACCAGTAGCAATGGTTATCAACGTACCATTAACCTTAACAATGATTGCCGAGGTAAAAGAAGTGGCAAAGGCAATATAAAGTGCAGAATTCTTGTTGCCAACCTTTGGCGCATTTGCCAAACTGAAATTAACCTTCCATATAGGCGAAGTGGTTTGAAGGTTCTTATCATAATTCATTACAAAATTCCAATCGGTGGCAATATTGCTTTGACCAATGGTAAAGTTCACATCATTGGGAAACTCATCTGGATAGTCCATAAACTTACCCCAATGTACACTTGGAAAAGTATCGCTTGTCCACCAATCCTTACCATGTCTAAATTCACCAGCGGTTCTGTCTGGCACACCTATTTCCCATACTGTTGGTGCAGTACGTGTAGGAACCCATACCACATCTCCCAATGCACTTATACTGTCTGCCGCTACGGTAAGATAATTCAGTTTACTCATTTGTCCTGCCGCACTCGATCCAAAGGCATATATGTTATACAAGCCGGGATGAACATGAGGGATTGTAAAATTGCCAAGGCTGTCCGTGCGTACCCAGAACTGATAGTTTTTCACCCACATCTGAAAGTCTTTTACATTAGTTTTAGACTTAGGCGTTACCGCAACACCCACCCACATATTGGCAGCAACCACTCCAGGTGTTGTAGTATCATTAATAACCAATCTACCTGTTACCGTTCCACGTTGTTTTTCTTTTAGGTACTCAGGAATGGTAAACCAACTGTAAGGCCACGCTGCCTGTTCGGCTTTTGCCTGTGCCTGCGCATCAGCAAATAATGCCGCTGGTGCATTTGGTGTACCAAGAGGCACACTGTTGCAATAAATTAGGAAAGGACCATATACCTTCTTGAAACTTTCTAGTGTATCCATGCTAAAATCGCTACCCATTTGGTAATGTTCGCCAGAAAGCATGTTTAACAATGTAGGTCCTTGGTGGCACATCAGCTCACGTTTCATTGGTCCGCCGTTGTAGTATTCCTTACTTGGGGCGGTTACCCATATACCCACATTTCTGGTGGTACTACTCCAACCCCATACATCCACATAGCCAAAATCGGCACTGTAATCGTACTTGCACTCATACGTATTTTTATAAGCCCCACTCGTCCATAAAGACACTTCTTTGGGTGCACCAGCTACAGCCACAGCAGAATCGCTAGGGCTGGCCATCTTTCTGGTTCTTAGACTATCCACACTCAACCAGTCGAAAGTGCCACCTACATAACTGGCCATTCGCCATTCTCCGCCGGGGTTGAAAGGATAATTAGGAGGATGATTAAGCATGGCAGAAGCATAAATTCCTTGCCCGCCCCTGGTAAGTGAATAATAAATAGTTACATCTATAGCGGCTGAGGCTGTATCGCCACGCCATTTCATGTGCAATTGCACCTCGGCATAATCACCATTATTGTTAGCCGGATCTGCATTCAATGTATAGACACATCCAGAAGGACTTTGCAATTGCCCCATAACCCATGTCCAATATATCTGCCCTCCCCTAAAACCGCCAGAAAGCATATTATATCCCTTAAACTTATAGTTGGTAATCATTGCATTACTCTTGGTAATGGTAGCCGAGATAATGCCGTTGCTCAAGATTACGGTTGTGCCATTATCTGCTACAGTAACATTAGGGCCAGTACCGGTTCCGCCACCAGGAACATTTGCAAAAGTAACATTTGAAACAAGGGCAGTAAAAAGAAGGAACAGAAGAATGGTACTGTTTTTAATCATGGCAAACGTATTTGAGGTGCAATCTAGTATTGTGTGTATAATAAACTGTTATACACTATCATATTTTCGGTAAAAGTTTTTCCTGTAACCCTTAATCATCCAAGAGACTAACAAGATCATTCCTAAGCCAATCAATCCT